>NZ_JBHXNP010000089.1:0-40146 GCF_042719495.1 Streptomyces sp. NPDC058525 | reverse complement strand
ACTCGCACCTGGCAGACAGCACCAGCCAAATCCAGCCCCGCCGGCGTTTGAGGCGCGGGGTCTGGGGCGGAGCCCCAGCAGCGGCGGGGCGGATAGACGGACACCGCGAGGCCTAGCGCAGCGTCGTGGTGCGGTCCTGGCGGTACGTGGCGACCAGCGCCAGGCACAGCGCCGCGATCGCCACCCGCCCCGACGCCTGCAGCAGCGGCCCCCGCAGCAGGATGAAGGAGTAGCCCGCCACCAGCGGGACCACCACCGAGATCAGGCTCCCCGGCGGAGCCCTCCGCGTGGCCCGCTTCGCATAGCGCCGGTCGACGCGGGCCGACGCGTAGCCCATGCCCAGCAGCCCGGCCCCCATCCCCAGCGGCCCGAAGTCGAGCCACAGCTCCGCCCAGATCGGCGAGGAGAGGTTGGTGTTGACCGTGCCCATCCACTGGCCGACCATCACGCCCGTGTCGCGCGGCTTCCCCGGCCACACCGACCTCGGCACCGCGAACAGGACCGACCCGGCCAGCTGGCGCCCGTAGAAGTGCCCGGGGCCGGACTCCGAGAAGGTGATGGTGTTGGCGAACATGCCGATCTGGTCGTAGTCCTTGAGCGCCATCGGCTCGAGGAAGGAGGTGGTCTCGACCGGCTTGTAGTTCTTCTCGTCGTACCGGAAGCGGTCCGCGAACGGGAAGACGAGCAGGGCGACGATCACGGCCATCGACAGCGCCACCCGGTACATCGCCGCGCTGACCGGGAAGACCGTGAAGAGCAGCGCGAACATGACCGTCAGGAACCAGTAGCGCGGGTTCGAGATCGGGTTGTTGACCACCAGGTTCAGCAGGGCGAGCGCCGACCAGGTGACGATGATGGACACCTTGCGCCGGGCGAATTTCGAGGTGATCAGCCAGCGCGTGTACAGCAGCAGCGACAGCAGCGCCGGCACGGTGCCGAAACCGCGCAGCAGGGCCTGGCCGGCCTGCCCGTCGCCGTTGGAGACGCCCGCCTCCTCGATGCCCGCGATGATCTCCTGGCGGCTGGAGAAGAACACCGCCGGGCCGCCCAGCTTCATCACGAAGACGGCGCTGCACAGGAAGGACAGGGCGGTCAGCAGTTGGAGCCGGCGCCGGTGGGTCATCACCGGCCGCGACTGCTTCTGGGAGCCGCCCGCACGGCCGGCGGGCCGGTGCCGGGCGAGCAGGACGCCCACGTCGAAGGCGGTGCAGCCGAGCAGCACCAGCCCGATGGCGGCGGTGAGGTCGGAGCGCGGGCCGACGACGGGCGTCGGGACCTGGCCGAGGACGGCCTGGGCGAGCGGGGCCACGCCCATGGCCATGTAGACGAACAGCCAGAAGGAGCCCTGGAGGAGCTTGCGGCGGCTGGTGAGCACCATCGCGGAGAGGCGGGCGCCCGCGTACATGGTGAGCAGCAGCTGGAGCCAGAACGCCGCGTCGCGCGCGCCCGCGCCGGTCTGGACGGCGACGAACAGCGGCAGGAAGACGGTGAAGCCGAGGGCGAGCGGGACGGACAGCGCGCGGGAGAGCAGGGTGCGCGGGGTGGTGACCCGGCCCCACAGGGACTCGTCCTCGAAGGGGGACGGCGGGGGCGTGACGGGGGGCTTGCGTATGTCCGTTGCCACTGCCGCCCCCACCCCATGTGCCTGGTCCGCGCGCAGTCTAGTCTGAGCGGGCCGCGCCAGGGGAGGCGCGTTCGCGTGGAACGATCGGGGCTTCAGTTGCGTGACCTTCCTGCCTTCACGCTGGCCGGGTACGACAAGGGGCGCGGGCTGCTGACGCAGGCGCTCTGGTTCGCCGTGATGAACACGCTGTTCATGAGCTGGTTCTGTCCGGCGCGACTGCGGGTGGCCCTGTTGCGGGCCTTCGGGGCGAAGATCGGCGAGGGTGTGCTGATCCGGCACCGGGTGCGGGTGCTGTGGCCGTGGAAGCTCACCGTCGGGGACCACACCTGGATCGGCGAGGGCGTCTGGCTGCTGAACCTGGAGCCGGTGACGATCGGTTCGCACGTGTGCCTCTCGCAGGAGGCGATGCTGTGCACCGGCTCGCACGACCACCGGGCCGCCGACTTCCGCTACCGCAACGCGCCGGTGACCGTCGAGGACGGGGCGTGGGTGGCGGTACGGGCGACCGTGCTGGCCGGGGTGACCGTGGGCCGCTGCGCGGTCGCGGGCGCGGGCGCCGTCGTGCACAAGGACCTGCCCGAGCTGACCCTGCAGACCCAGGACGGGCGCCGTCGCCCGGTGGAGGAGCCCAAGTGAGAGTCCTGCACGCCGTCACCCTGCACTCCCCCTCGCACGCGTTCGGCGGGCCGGTACGGGTCGCGCTGAACCTGGCGAAGGGGCTGCGGGCCCGGGGTCACGAGGCGCGGCTGCTCGCGCTGGGCGAGGGGTTCCCCGAGCCGTGGCCGACGGACGTCGAGGGGGTCCCGGCGAAGCTGTTCCCGGCGCGGCGGATCCTCCCCCTGGGCTTCAGCGGGATGACCTCGCCGGCGCTGCTGGCCTCGGCCGGGCGGCTGGTGCGGGACGCGGACCTGGTCCACGTGCACCTGGCCCGGGACCTGGTGACCCTGCCGGTGGCCCTGGCGGCGCTGCGGGCCGGCCGGCCGCTGGTGCTCCAGACCCACGGGATGGTGGACCCGAGCGAGAAGCTGCTGGCCAAGGTGCTGGACGCGGTGGCCGTACGCCGGCTGCTGCGCGGGGCGGACGCGGTGCTGTACCTGACCCCGCACGAGCGGTCGGGCCTGGACGCGGTGGTCGGCGGCGCGCCGCCGGCGAGCGCGGTCCGGCTGGTCAACGGCACCCCGGCGCAGGAGGAGCGGCCCGTTCCGAGCGGTCCCCCGCGCATCCTGTACTCGGCGCGCCTGCAGGCCCGCAAGCGGCCGGTGGACTTCGTGGACGCGGCCCCGGCGGTGCTGGCCGCGCATCCGGACGCCCGGTTCGTGGTGGCGGGCCCGGACGAGGGCGAACTGGCCGCCGTACGCGCCCGCGTCACGGCCCTCGGCCTCACCGACCGCTTCACCCTCCCGGGGGCGCTGTCCAGTGCGGAGGTGCTGGCGGAGCTGCGCCGGGCCCATGTGTACGTGCTGCCGTCGGTGGACGAGCCGTTCCCGATGTCGGTGCTCGAGGCCCTCGCGGTGGGCGTCCCCCCGGTGGTGACCCACTCCAACGGCCTGGCCCGCGACATCGCCGCCGCGGGCGCGGGCCGCGCGGTCGACCCGGGCCCGGCGGGCGTGGCCTCGGCGGTCCTGTCCCTGCTCGACCCCGCGGCCAACGCCGCCGCCTCGTCGGCGGCCCGCAAGCTGGCCGTGGAGTCCTTCTCGATGGACGCGGTCCTCGACACCCTGCTCCCGGTGTACGAGGCGGCCCTGAAGCGCTGAGCGCGGCGCCGCGGCTCAGATGTCGCGGCGCTGTTCCACGACCGGGAGCGCGCCCATGGCACGGCGGCGCTTGAGGACGCTGCTGTACACGGCGAGGCCGATGAGCCCGACCCCCATCATGATCAGCCCGACCACGTCGAGGTTGACGCTCTCCATCTCCCAGTCGGTGGCGAAAGTCAGGATGGCTCCCACCACTATCAGACCGATGCAGCCACCAAGGCCGGTCATAGCATTCGCCTCCGAAGGCTCGCTGTCGTCGTACTCCGGCCCCGCGAATACCCCCGCCCTCCAACGGAAAACGCCCTCTGCGGCCGGTGGTTCGGCGGCAGGGGGCGTTCTCGTGTGTGGGCGGGGTCAGGCCGGGATCCAGGCGTAGCAGCCCGAGGAGGTGAACTCGGAGGTGCCCGAGGGGATCTTGGCGGTGATCTTGTCGCCCGCGTTGGGCGGGGTCTCCGGGCCCGAGGCGAGGATCGAGCCGTCCTTGGACTTCGCCTCCCACGTGCAGGTGGAGGCCTGCGTCAGGGCGCGGTAGGTGCCGGCCGCGGGCGCGGTGCGGGGGCCTTCGGGGAAGCCCTTCTCCGCGGCCGCGAGGATCGGCTTCTGGTCCGGGCACAGGTGGGTGATCGCGTCCTTCGCGCCCGGGATCTCGCCGGTGATGACGGCCCCGGTCGCCGCGTCCTTGTCCCGCTTCGCGGTGTACTGCACCCGCTGGCAGGCCTCCTGGCCGGACTGCAGGACGGCCGCCGGGTCCATCTTCTCCGGGACCCGTCCGCTCAGGTACTTCTTCTCCTGCGCCGTGAAGGTGCCCGTCTTCGGCGTGAGCTTCGCGTCGGGCAGGACGGGGCCCGTCGGCTTCGCGTCGGGGGCGGGCGCCGAGGGCGCCGGGCTGTCCGCCGGGTCGGGGGCCGCCGAGGAGGCCGGGGGCTTCGCCTTCGCCTCCGCGCCGGAGTCGGCCTTGCCCCCGCCGGAACAGGCGGTCAGCGTCAGGGCGGCGGTCAGCAGGACAGCGGCCGCTGCGGAGCGTCGGTACATCGGATGGCTCCCGTGCTTACTGGGGTGGGACAGGGGTGCGGGGCCCGGCCACGTGGTGCCGGCCGGGCCCCGCCATGTGCTCGTCGCTACTTCGCGCCGAAGGTGAGGACCAGCTGCGGGACGCCGTCGGCGGCCGTGGCCTCGGAGGACCAGATCCACAGCGGGTCGGTGCCCGTGCTCGTCAGGCCCAGGCTGTAGCTGTTGCCCAGCACCGCGGAGACCGCGGCGGTGTCCAGCGGCACGGAGTGGACCGCCGAGCCGTCCGGCACGCCCGCGATGGTGCCGAGCGGGGTGGTGCCGAGGGCGGGCTTGCTGGTGAAGGTCGTGCCCGCGCCGGTCCAGGTGCCGGTGACCGGGACCACGGAGACGGTGTCGGCGGTGCCGGCGCCCGTCTGCGTGTTGGTCTTGAACTGGAGGGCGGCGGACTTCAGGACCTGCCCGGCCGGGGCGGCCGGGATGTTGAAGCGCAGGTACGTCTCGTACGCCGAGGTGCCGCGCACCGCGAGCGAGGTGGACGTGCCGTAGGCGGTGCCGGGGGCGCCCTGGTTGACGTAGGTGTCCTCGGTCGCGTTGACCTTGGAGACCGAGTCGGTGGGGGCCTTGGCCAGGGTGAAGTGGTTCTTGACCTGGGCCTCGGTCAGCGCCGTCGGGTAGATGGCCGTCTCGTCGATCTGCCCGGCGAAAAGGTTGCTCGTCGGGCGGGTCGGCCAGCCGGTGAGGTTGTCGCCGCCCACGTGCCAGTAGCCCGCGTAGGTCTGCGTGCCGGTCCGGTTCGACGAGTCCTTCTTCTGGCCGTCCACGTACAGGGTGATGCCGCCGGGGCCCTGGGTGCCGACCACGTGGTGCCACTTGTTGTCGTTGTACGTGTCGAACAGGCCGGTGGAGACGGTCTGGGCGGAGCCGTTGGAGACTCCGAAGACCAGCCGGCCCGTGTTGGTCATGTACAGGTGCTTGTCGTACGAGCCGCTGGAGCGCTCGGTGTTGCTGCCGAAGCCGACCAGCTTGCCGCCGCGCGTGGTGCCCGTCTTGAACCAGGTCTCGATGGTGAACGTGCTGCCGACGGTCTGGCGGTGGTCGCTGTAGACCTTCTGGCTGGTGCCGTTGAAGCCCATCGCGGTGCTGGCTCCGGTGACCGCGCCCGGGGTCTGGCGCAGGGCGGGGGCGTTGAGCTGGACACCGCTGGTGTTGCCGCCGGCCGAGGAGTCGGCGACGTACGGGCTGACGGTGTCGTCGAAGCGCCAGTACAGCTGGGCGCCGTCGGCGCGGACCTGGTTCGGGTACGACTGGACCGCGGTCGGGACCGTCACGGAGACGCTGGCCGACAGGGCGCTGGTGTTGCCGGCCGCGTCGGTCGCGGTCACGCGGTAGCTGTAGGCCTGGCCGGCCTTGACCGTGGTGTCGGTCCAGGAGGCCTGCCGGCGCTGCCACTCCAGGGAGTCCGCGTTCACCGTGGCGGCGGGCGTGGCCGAGCCGTTGCGGTAGATGCGGTAGGTCAGCTTGCTGTCGTCCGCGTCGTAGCTGGTGCGCCAGCGGACCTGGGCCTCGCCGGGCTTGACGCTGTCGACGCTGGCCACCGGGGTGGTCGGGGCGCCGACGTCGCCGGTGGAGGCGAAGCGGGTCAGGGCCTGCTGCGGCTTGCCGTTGATGAGGGTGAACTCACCGCCGACCCACATGTACTTGACGTCGCTCTTCTCCGCGACGGCCATGACGCGCGGGCCGATGCCCTCGCCGAGGCCGTCGTTGGAGGTGGGGTGCCAGCCGAGCTTGCCCGGGCCGCGCACGAAGCCGCCCACGGGCGCGGGGGCGGCGCCGGTGTGGTCGGTGGGCTGGGCCAGCAGGAAGTGGCGCTTGCCGTCGGGGAACTCCAGCTCGGTGGAGCAGTCGTGCGCGTGCGAGGAGCTGTAGAGCACTCCGTCGTAGGGCAGCACGTACTGGGTGGCGCCGAGGCAGCGGTCGCGCCACTTCTCGCTGAAGTCGGTGTTCAGGCCGATGCGGCCGTCGAAGACGCCGCCGCCGGAGCCCTCGCTGCCGGTGTAGTAGCCCGTCGCGTCGGCCGAGATGTCCTTGACCACGGAGTTGGACGGGATGTTGCTGTACGTCTTGGTGACGGCGCCGGTGGTGGCGTTCACGACGGCAAGCGCGTGCGTGTTGGAGTTGTTGACGGAGAAGAAGTCGCCGCCGAGCAGGACGTTCTTGCCGTCGTTGCTGACCTCGATGGCGCGGCCGGGCTCGTCGGCGTTGGCCGTGAAGGGCTTGAGCGCGCCGGAGGCGGCGTCGACCGCGGCGAACCGCTCGCGGGTCTGGCCGTCGACGGCGTTGAAGTCGCCGCCCGCGTACAGGGTGTCGTCGGTGACGGCGAGGGCGCGCACGGTGGCGGGGAAGCCCGGGTGGAACGCTGCCTTGGGGGTGCAGCTCGCGATGTCGATCGCGGCGAGGCTGGAGACCGGGGTCCCGTTGACGGCGCCGAAGTAGCCGCCCGCGTAGAGGGTCTTCTTGTCCTTCGAGACCTCGAGCGCGCGGACCGTCGCGGTCCCTTCGGACACGGTGAAGGCGAGCTTGCACGAGGTGGGGTTGCCGGTCGCGGCGTCGAGCGCGGCGAAGTTCACGGCTTCCTGCTCGGTGCCGGCGGCGCCGTCGGGCGGGCGGACGGCCGAGAAGGTGCCGCCGGCGAAGACGGTGCCGTTCGCCTGGGCCATCGCGAACACGATGCCGTCGGGCTGCCAGGTCGGCAGGCTGTCGGCGGTGAAGGCCACTGGCGCCGTGATGGCGGACGCCTGCGGCATCAGCACCAGGCCTATACCGGTGCCGGCACCGGCCAGTGACAGGACGAGGGCAGCAGTCAGCCCTCTGGATCTACGCATGAGCCCCCCAGGGCATAGCCCGGTTTGATGGCTGGAACTATCCGAACAGCCATATGTACGGGCGCAGACTAGGGCTCACGCGAGGGCCCGGTCACCCTCCTTGACCCATTGCATACCAAGTTGGAATCAACAGGTTCAGCATGGAGGGTGCACTACGGACATATGGCAGGTTTACCCCGGCCACACCCACACAGACCTGTGGGTATGACCGTGACACGGCAAATCGTAGGGGAAATATAAGGCCTCAGCGGTCGATGCGGACCGTCACGCCCGCCAGTTGGTCCTCGACCTGGCGGATGTCGGCGTCGACCATGATCTTGGCCAGTTCGGACACCAGGACCGTCGGCTTCCAGCCGAGCAGGTCATGCGCCTTGGAGGCGTCGCCGATGAGCGCGTCGACCTCGCTGGGGCGCTCGTACTTGGGGTCGTAGTGAACGTGCTCGTTCCAGTCGAGGCCCGCGTGCGCGAAGGAGGCCTCGACGAACTCGCGGACGGTCGCGGCCACCCCGGTGGCGACGACGTAGTCGGTGGGCTCGTCCTGCTGGAGCATCCGCCACATGGCGTCCACGTACTCGGGGGCGTAGCCCCAGTCGCGGACCGCGTCGAGGTTGCCGAGGTAGAGCTTCTCCTGGAGGCCGGCCTTGATGCGGGCGACCGCACGGGTGATCTTGCGGGTCACGAAGGTCTCGCCGCGGCGCGGGGACTCGTGGTTGAACAGGATCCCGTTGACGGCGAACATGTCGTACGCCTCGCGGTAGTTCACCGTGGTCCAGTACGCGAACACCTTGGCGGCGCCGTAGGGGCTGCGCGGGTGGAACGGGGTGCCCTCGTTCTGCGGGGGCGGGGTGGCGCCGAACATCTCGGAGGACGAGGCCTGGTAGATGCGGGTGTCGACACCGCTGGCCCGGATGGCCTCCAGCAGGCGCAGCGCGCCGAGGCCGGTCACGTCGCCGGTGTAGAGGGGCGCGTCGAAGGAGACGCGGACGTGGGACTGGGCGCCGAGGTTGTAGACCTCGTCGGGCCGTATCTCACGGAGCAGGTTCACCAGGGCCACGCCGTCGGAGAGGTCGGCGTGGTGCAGGACGAAGGACCGGTTGGCGGTCTGCGGGTCCTGGTAGATGTGGTCGATCCGCTCGGTGTTGAAGCTGGAGGAGCGCCGCACCAGCCCGTGCACCGTGTAGCCCTTGGAGAGCAGCAGCTCGGCGAGGTACGAGCCGTCCTGCCCGGTGACGCCGGTGATCAGTGCGGTCTTGCCCATGCGGTCCCCCTGGGGTGCGTTGTGTTCCGTTGTGCCGGGCGTGTGCTTCCCCTGCCCGCCCGGGGCTGCCCGATCCGGTGTCCCGGAGGCTGGATGCGTACCGTACACGGCCATTCCGCCCATCCGCGCCCGGGTCCGCCCGCGCCCGGCGCCGACGGCCCCGGGCGGGGTCCGGTGCGGGCTCCGGGCGAAGTCCGGGCCGGGTCCGGGCCGCCGGGCCCGGACTGCTGCCGTGCCCGCGGCGGCGGACTGGCATCATCGGCGGTATGACAAGTTCGATGCCGCTCCTGCCCCCGCACGCCCGCGTCTTCGTCGCCGGCCACCGCGGCCTCGTGGGGTCCGCGGTCGCGCGCCGGCTCACGGCCGACGGGCACGAGGTGCTCACCCGGGGCCGCGCCGACCTCGATCTGCGGGATGCCGCCGCGACCGCCGCGTACCTGGCGGACGTCCGCCCGGACGCCGTGGTGCTGGCCGCCGCGAAGGTCGGCGGGATCATGGCCAACAGCACGTACCCGGTGCAGTTCCTCGAGGAGAACCTGCAGATCCAGCTCAGCGTGATCGGCGGCGCCCACGCCGCCGGCGTGGGCCGGCTGCTGTTCCTCGGGTCGTCCTGCATCTACCCGAAGCTGGCCCCGCAGCCCATCCGCGAGGAGGCCCTGCTGACCGGCCCGCTGGAGCCGACCAACGAGGCCTACGCCCTGGCGAAGATCGCCGGCATCGTCCAGGTCCAGTCGTACCGCAAGCAGTACGGGGCCTCGTACATCTCGGCCATGCCGACGAACCTCTACGGCCCCGGCGACAACTTCGACCTCGAGTCCTCGCACGTGCTGCCCGCCCTCATCCGGCGCTTCCACGAGGCCGCCGCCGAGGGCCGCGACGAGGTGACGCTGTGGGGCAGCGGCACGCCGCGCCGCGAGTTCCTGCACGTGGACGACCTCGCCGACGCGTGCGCGGTGCTGCTGAACGGCTACGACGGCGACGAGCCCGTCAACATCGGCTGCGGCGAGGACCTGACGATCCGGGAGCTGGCCGAGACCGTCGCCGAGGTGACCGGCTTCGCGGGACGGCTCGCCTGGGACACGTCCAAGCCGGACGGGACCCCGCGCAAGCTGCTCGACGTGGGCCGGCTGACCTCGCTCGGCTGGAAGCCCGCCGTCCCGCTGCGGGACGGCATCGCGGCCACCTACGCGTGGTGGCTTCGCGAGCAGCAGCGGAACGGCTGACACGGAGGCCCTCAGTACGCTCCGCGGCCGTCGACGACGGCGCGGAGCGTACGGCCCATCACGTCGACGTCACTGGTGAAGGACCAGTTGTCGACGTACTGCAGGTCCAGCTGGATCGTTTCGTCCCAGGACAGGTCGGACCGCCCGCTGATCTGCCACAGCCCCGTCATCCCGGGCCGCACGGTGAGCCGGCGCAGCTCGACCTCGTCGTACTTCGCCACCTCCTCCGGCAGCGGGGGGCGCGGGCCTACCAGCGACATGTGCCCGGTCAGGACGTTGATCAGCTGCGGCAGTTCGTCCATGGAGGTGCGGCGCAGCAGTCGGCCCACCCGGGTCACCCGTGGGTCGCGGCGCATCTTGAACATCAGGCCGTCGTTCTCGTTGTGCCCGGCCAGCTCGGCCTTCCTGGCGTCGGCGTCCACCACCATGGTGCGGAACTTCCACATGGTGAACGGCGCCCCGTCGCGGCCGATGCGCTCCTGCCGGTAGAAGGCGGGGCCGCGCGAGCCGAAACGTATGGCGAGGACGATGCCGAGGAAGAACGGGGCGAGCAGCAGCAGCCCCGCGGCCGCCCCGGCCCGGTCCAGGACCGACTTGAGCAGGGTCTGCACGCCCCGGCTGACCGGCGGCGCGACCCGCAGCACGGCGAGCCCGCCCGCGGACAGGGTCTCCAGCCGCTTGACGGAGACCTCCACCAGACCGGGGAAGACGGCGAGTTCCAGGCCGGCGTCGTGCAGGGCCCAGGCGACCCGGCGCAGCCGCTCCCCCGCGATCCGCGCCCCGGGGGCGACCAGCACCAGGTCGGCGTGGTGGTTGTGGACGGCGCCGAGCACGGCGGCCGAGTCGCCGTTCGGCGCCGGGGGCATCTCCGCGTCCAGGCGGGCCGCGACCGGAACGCCGCTGGTGAGGGTGCCGGCGCCGACCGGGACCACGCCGACGACCACGTAGGGGTGGTCGGTGCGAGCGGCCAGGTGCGCGATGACGTCCTCGGCCGCGTCGGGCTCGCCCACCACCAGGACCCGGCTGACGGCGTGGGCCTCGCGGCGGGCGGCGGAGAGGTGGCGGTAGGTCAGTTTGTGGCAGGCTACGGTGATCAGCAGGGCGGGCAGCAGGGCCCCCAGAGCGGACAGCCGGGGCGTGTCCTCCTCGGTCACCACGCGGGCCACTGCCAGCACGCCGATCAGAATCAGCCAGTCGTGCACCACGGGCAGCACTCCGCGGGACTCCCCGAGCGCCCGGGCCGTGTACCGCCGGCGCAGCGCCTGCACCCCGGTCCACGCCACGGCGGCGGCCAGCGCGCAGTACAGCGGCCGGACCTGCTGCGCTGCGGCGAAGACGAGTCCCACGGGCACGGCGGCGCCGAGCACGTCGGCGCTCACTGCGGCGGGCAGGTACCAGCGGGCCTTGTCACCGTGGCGCCGTGCGGGCAGCGCCGCCCCACGGGCCGCCCCGGCCACTCTTTGCGCCGGAAAATGGACATGCCTCATGGGCCCCCCTGGCACGTGGTCTATGACAGTGGCGAGCGTCCATGGCTTCCCCGGGCAACGGACGACTGTCGCACCGGGAAACAGTACGACAAACACCCGTACGGTAAATGCGTATTGGGGCAACCCAACCTCTTGTTGCTCAAGTGTTAGCAACCGGTATCAGCCGTTCCGAATATCGGAGCCCCCTCTCCCACGCAAAGGTGAATGGTCCGGATACCGGATACGTCTCTTCGAAGAACGAACCGTTTCCGGCCAACCTTTTGACGCGCTCCTGACATTGTGGCGAGCAACTGGCACTCTTCGACCGTTCATCGCACCAGCCCTGTTCTGCCCGGAGGCCCACCCAGCCGTCCGGAACCCCCCTTGCAGAAGGAGTCTGCGTTGAGGTCCACCCCCCAGAGGCGTGCCACCGCGGCCGGCGCGCTCGTAGCCGCGGCAGCCCTGCTCGCCGTAGGCATACAGTCCGGCACCGCCACCGCCGACGCCACCGCGTCGCAGGCCCGCTCGGCCGCCCAGCCCAACCCGGGCGCGGCCAACCGCGTACTCAGCGCTTCGGAGCGTGCGACGCTCCTGGCCGAGGCGAACTCCACCACCGTGCAGGCGGCCAAGGCCCTCGGCCTCGGCGGCGGCGAGAAGCTGGTCGTCCGCGATGTCGTCCAGGATGCGGACGGCACCACGCACACCACCTACGAGCGGACCTACGACGGTCTGCCCGTCCTCGGCGGCGACCTGACGGTCCACGCCAAGGGCGGCGTCACCAAGAGCGTGACCAAGGCCACCCAGCACGAGATCAAGGTCGCCGACACCACGGCCTCGGTGACCCCGGCCGCCGCGGAGAGCCAGGCGGTCTCCGCCGCGAACGCCGAGGGCTCCAAGGAGGCGAAGCCCTCCAAGAGCGCCCGCAAGGTGATCTGGGCCGCCGAGGGTGTTCCGGTCCTCGCGTTCGAGACCGTCGTCGGCGGACTCCAGCACGACGGCACGCCGAACGAGCTGCACGTGGTGACCAACGCCAAGACCGGCGCCAAGATCACCGAGTGGCAGGCCGTCGAGACCGGCACCGGCAACACCATGTACAGCGGTCAGGTGACCCTCGGGACCTCGCAGTCGGGCAGCAACTGGAACCTGACCGACGCCGCCCGCGGCAACCACAAGACCTACAACCTCAACCGGGGCACCTCCGGCACCGGCACGCTCTTCTCCGGCCCGGACGACATCTGGGGCAACGGCCAGCCGGCCAACCTGGAGACGGCCGCCGCCGACGCCCACTACGGCGCCGCGGTCACGTGGGACTACTTCAAGAACGTGCACGGCCGCAACGGCCTGCGCAACGACGGGGTCTCCCCGTACACCCGCGTCCACTACGGCAACAACTACGTGAACGCCTTCTGGCAGGACTCCTGCTTCTGCATGACGTACGGCGACGGTGACGGCAACGCCAAGCCGCTCACCTCCACCGACGTGGCCGCGCACGAGATGACCCACGGCCTCACCTCGGTCACCGGCAACATGACCTACAGCGGTGAGCCCGGCGGCCTGAACGAGGCGACCTCCGACATCATGGCGGCGGCCGTCGAGTTCTACGCCAACAACCCGCAGGACGTCGGCGACTACCTGGTCGGCGAGAAGATCGACATCCGCGGCAACGGCACCCCGCTGCGCTACATGGACAAGCCCAGCAGGGACGGCTCGTCCAAGGACAACTGGTACTCGGGCATCGGCTCCATCGACGTCCACTACTCCTCGGGCCCGGCCAACCACTGGTACTACCTGGCCTCCGAGGGCTCGGGCGCCAAGGTCGTCAACGGCGTGAGCTACGACTCGCCGACCGCGGACGGCCTGCCCGTCACCGCGATCGGCCGCGACGCCGCCTCGAAGATCTGGTTCCGCGCGCTGACGGTCGGCTACTTCAAGTCGAACACCAACTACGCCGACGCCCGCGTGCAGACGCTGAAGGCCGCCGCCGACCTCTATGGCCAGGGCTCCACGATCTACAACAACGTGGCCAACGCCTGGGCCGGCGTCGCCGTCGGCGCCCGCATCGTCAACGGCGTCTCGGTCAGCCCGATCGCCAACCAGAACACCCAGATCAACACCGCTGTCAGCCTGCAGGTCCAGGCCACCAGCACGAACCCGGGTGCGCTGAGCTACGCGGCGACCGGCCTGCCGGCCGGCCTGTCGATCAACTCCTCCACCGGCCTGATCTCGGGCACGGCCACCACCGCGGGCACGTCCAACGTGACCGTCACGGTGACCGACTCGCAGAACCAGACCGGTACGGCGTCCTTCACCTGGACGGTCGGCACCAGCCAGCAGAACGTGTTCGAGAACCTGGCCGACTACCAGATCGCGGACAACGCGACGGTCGAGTCCCCGATCACGGTGACCCGCACGGGCAACGCCCCGAGCACCCTCAAGGTGGACGTCAACATCGTCCACACCTACGTCGGTGACCTCAAGGTCGACCTGGTCGCCCCCGACGGCACCGTCTACAACCTGCGCAACCGCACCGGCGGCAGCGCGGACAACATCGTCCAGTCCTTCACCGTGAACGCCTCCTCCGAGGTCGCCCAGGGTGTGTGGAAGCTGCGGGTCGCCGACCTGGCCAGCCTGGACACCGGCTACATCAACAGCTGGAAGCTCACCTTCTGACCCCCACCGGGGTGAGGTCGGCGCCTGCTGACACCGCATGACCACGGGGCCGCCCGGGAGAAGACCTCCCCGGGCGGCCCTGTTCCATTGGACCGTGCCCCGCCGGGACCACCTGCCCCCGGGCAGGGGACCTTCGGCGCCGGTCCGCGAGCCCTCGCACGGGGAGACTGGGACCAGCGAACCTACGCAACCGTAGGTTCGGGTGACCCAGCGATGACGGACGTGCCCCCATGCCGCAGCTCCCTTCGACCGCTCAGCCCGCCCCGCCCTCACAAGCCGCCCCGTCCGCCCCGCCCGCTCCCGCCGCGCGGCACCCCTGGCTGATCCAGGGCGGCATGGGCGTCGGGGTGTCGGGCTGGCGGCTGGCCCGGGCCGTGTCCCGGGAGGGCCAGCTCGGCGTGGTCTCCGGCACCGCCCTGGACGTCGTACTCGCCCGTGTCCTGCAGACCGGCGACCCGGGCGGACACGCCCGGCGCGCCCTGGCGGCCTTCCCCTTCCCCGAGCTGGCGCAGGCCGCCCTGGACCGCTACTTCCGCCCCGAGGGCCTCGACGAGGGCGCCCCGATGCGGAGCACCCCGCGGCTGCGGGCGGCCGGCGGGGCCCCGGCCGAGATCCTCACCGTCCTCGGCAACTTCGCCGAGGTCTGGCTCGCGAAGGAGGGACACGATGGCGTCGTCGGCATCAACTACCTGGAGAAGATCCAGCTGGCCACCGCCCCCGCGATGTTCGGCGCGATCCTGGCAGGCGTCGACCACGTGCTCGTGGGCGCGGGAGTCCCCGGTCAGATCCCGGCCCTCGCCTCGCGGCTGGCGCGGTACGAACCCTGCGTGACCCGGATCAGCGTGGAGGGCGACGAGCAGCCGCTCGACCACCCCTTCGACCCGGCCGTCCTGCTCGCCGGCCGGACGCCGGCCCCGCTGCGCCGCCCCGCCGTGCTGGCCATCGTGTCGCTCCCGGTGCTGGCGGCCTATCTGGCCCGGGACGAGGCCACCCGCCCCGACGGTTTCGTGATCGAGACCAGCGGGGCGGGCGGCCACAGCGCCCCGCCGCGCGGGCCGATGCGGCTCGACGAGGACGGCGAGCCGGTGTACGGCCCGCGCGACCATCCCGATCTCGCCAAGATGGCGGCGCTCGGGCTGCCGTTCTGGCTCGCCGGAGGCCAGGCCAGCCCGGCGGCGGTGGCCGCGGCCCGGGCCCAGGGGGCGGCGGGGGTGCAGATCGGCAGCGCCTTCGCCCTGTGCGAGGAGTCGGGAATGGCCCCCCACCTGCGCGACGAACTGCGCTCCCGGGCCCACGACGGCACCCTCAACGTCCGCAACGACCCCGAGGCCTCGCCGACGTCCTTCCCCTTCAAGGTGGCCGAGCTGCCGGGCACGGTCTCGGACCCCGAGGTGGCCGCGGCCCGGCGCCGGGTGTGCGACCTGGGCTTCCTGCGCACGCCGGTACGGGGCTCCCGCGGGCTTGCCTACCGGTGCGCCGCGGAGCCGGTCGCGGCGTACGTCCGCAAGGGCGGGGACCCGGCCGACGCGCAGGGCCGGCTGTGCCTGTGCAACGGCCTGCTGGCCACGATCGGCCTCGCCCAGCGGCGGCCGGGCGGCCGGGTCGAGGCCCCGCTGGTGACGATCGGCAAGGACCTGTCGTTCCTGGCGGGGCTCTCCCCGGACGCCGCGCCCTACACCGCGGCCGATGTGGTGCGGTGGCTGGCGGCCGGGGCGGGCCCGGCGGCGCACGGCTGAGGGACGGGCGCGGGCGTCAGCCGATCGAGCGGAAGATGTCGGTGAACAGGTCCCCTTCGGCCGACGCGGCCCGCCCGTCGGTACCGGTGCCGGTGTCGGTGCCGGTGTCGACCCCGGTGTCGGTCCCGGTGTCCGCGTCGGTGCCGCCGTCGGCGGCCCCGTCCTGGCGTCCGGTCTCACCGCTTGCGGCGTCACCGCGGCCGGCATCCCCGCGGCCGGCATCCCCGCGGCCGGTCTCGCCGCGGCCGGTCTCGCCGCGGCCGGTCTCGCCGCGGCCGCCCTGGCCCCCGTTGCCGCCGCCCTCGCCGCCCTGCTCGCCCCGGCCCTGATCACCGGTGCCCTGCTCGCCGCGGCCCTGGTCCTCACGGCCGTCGCCGCCCCCGGCACCGCCTCCGCCGTTCCAGTCCCCGCCGCCTCCGCCCCCGCCGTTCCAGTCCCCGCCGCCTCCCCCGCCGCCGCCTTCGCCGCGGCCCCCGACCGGCTTGAAGTAGACCGCGATGACCGAGACGTTCCGCGCCCGCTGGCCCGGCTCCAGGACGCGCTCCGCCCGGCCGGCGCAGCCGCGGTTGTCGTACAGGTAGGCCCGCGATCTCGTCCGGTTGACCACGTCGATCGCGGGCGCGTTGCTCGAGGTGTCGGTCAGCAGGTAGCAGGTGTCGTTGTCCGCGGGACGGATCTGCGAGCGCCGCTCGCCGCCGTTCTCCTCGATGAACCGGTAGTGCAGCGTGCCGAGACCGCGCCCGCCGTCGTCATCGGCGAGCGCCGGACCGGCGGTGGGCAGGGCGAACGCGAGCGCGCCGGCGAACACGGCGGCGGTGGTGCGAAGACTCATGGGGGAAGTCCGTTCCTCGGGTCTGCGGATGCAGGGTCCGGTGGCGTCCGGTGCCATCCCCGGGCAGCGTAAAAGCCGACCAGTATGCAAAAACGATTCGACAGGCCCGGCACGTCCCAGGTTCACCCGGGCAGCCCGGCAGGGGGGACGGGCGGCGAGGTGGATCCGCCGCCCGTCCCCGCTCCGGGGGCCCGCGTCACCGCAGGAGTACGCCGCCCCCCGCGTCCGTGTCCACCGGGGCCGCGACCAGCCCCAGCTCGGCCGGGCTCGCCAGCAGCGGGTGCGCCGGCAGGATGCGGACCGTGTAGCCGAAGGGCCCCGTGCGGTCGAGGGCGAGCGGGCCCTCGTACACCCACCGCCCCTCCAGGTCCGGCCCGGCGGCCGGCTTGAGCGGGAAGGTCCGCCCGTCGCGGATCACGTCCTGCGGGTCCACCCGCCCGGCGACGGCCTGCACCTCCACGTCCTCCGGCAGCAGCGCGTCCAGCGACACGTGCACGCGCAGCGTGAGGGTGGCCCCCAGCTCGGCCGTGCCGTTGACCGGGGCCGCGGCGAGGGCCTCGACGTGCTCGACGCCGACCCTCGGCCAGGCCGCCCGGACCCGGCCCTTCCACCAGGCGAGGTCGCGCGCCGCCTCGGGGCCGAGGGCGCGGTGGGCGCGCGCGGCCGGGGCGTAGAGCCGTTCCACGTACTCGCGCACCATCCGCCCCGCGAGCACCTTCGGCCCGAGCGAGACCAGCGTGCGCCGGACCATCTCGATCCACCGCACCGGAAGCCCGGTGCGCCCGACCCGGTCGTAGAACCGGGGGGCGACCCGGCCCTCGATCAGCTCGTAGAGGGCGTTGGCCTCCAGGTCGTCGCGCCGTTCCTCGTCGGTGCCGATCCCGTCGGCGGTGGGGATGGCCCAGCCGAAGTCCGGCTCGAACCACTCGTCCCACCACCCGTCCAGCACGGACAGGTTGAGGCAGCCGTTCAGGGCGGCCTTCATCCCGCTGGTGCCGCACGCCTCGAGCGGCCGCAGCGGGTTGTTCAGCCAGACGTCGCAGCCCGGGTAGAGCTTCTGCGCCATGGCCATGCCGTAGTCGGGCAGGAAGACGATGCGGTGGCGCACCCGGGGGTCGTCCGAGAAGCGCACCAGCTCCTGCACGAGCCGCTTGCCGCCGTCGTCCGCCGGGTGCGCCTTGCCCGCGACCACGATCTGCACCGGCCGGTCCGGGTCGAGCAGCAGCCTGCGCAGCCGGTCCGGGTCCCGCAGCATCAGCGTGAGCCGCTTGTACGAGGGCACGCGGCGGGCGAAGCCGATGGTGAGCACGTCCGGGTCGAGCACGGAGTCCACCCAGCCCAGTTCGGCGTCGGCCGCCCCGCGCTGGAGCCAGGAGGCCCGCAGCCGGTCCCGCACCTCCTGGACCAGCTGCTCGCGCAGCACCCGGCGCAGGTCCCACACGTCCTGGTCCGGGATGTCGGCGACGGCGTCCCAGCGGGTGGAGCCGCCGACGGACAGCGCGTCCTCGGTCCGCCCGGCACCGATCTGGCGGGCGCCCAGCCGGACGACCTCCGGGGCCACCCAGGTGGGGGCGTGGACCCCGTTGGTGACGGAGGTGATGGGCACGTCGGACGGGTCGAAGCCGGGCCACAGGCCGGCGAACATCTCCCGGCTGACGGCGCCGTGCAGGGTGGACACGCCGTTGGCGCGCTGCGCCAGGCGCAGTCCCATGACGGCCATGTTGAACACGCCGGGGTCGCCGCCGGGGTAGTTCTCGGCGCCCAGCTCCAGGATCCGCTCGACGGGGACGCCGGACAGCTCGCCGCCCTCGCCGAAGTGCCGGGCCACCAAGGCCCGCTCGAAGCGGTCGATGCCGGCCGGGACGGGGGTGTGCGTGGTGAACACGGTCCCGGCGCGCACCGCCTCGACGGCGGCGTCGAAGCCGAGCCCCTGCTCCCGCTCCAGTTCCCTTATGCGCTCCAGCCCCAGGAAGCCGGCGTGTCCCTCGTTGGTGTGGAACACCTCGGGGTCGGGGTGCCCGGTGATCGCGCAGTACGTGCGCACGGCCCGGACCCCGCCGATGCCCAGGAGCATCTCCTGGAGCAGCCGGTGGTCGCTGCCGCCGCCGTAGAGCCGGTCGGTCACCTCGCGGGCGGGGGCGTCGTTGTCCTCGACGTCGGAGTCCAGGAGCAGCAGCGGGACGCGGCCGACGCGGGCCTGCCAGATGTGCGCGTGCAGGGCGCGTCCGCCGGGGAGGGTCAGGCCGACGCGGGCCGGGGAGCCGTCGTCCTGGCGGAGCAGGGCGAGCGGGAGTTCGTTGGGGTCGAGGACGGGATAGTGCTCCTGCTGCCAGCCGTCGCGCGAGAGCGACTGGCGGAAGTAGCCGTGCCGGTAGAGCAGTCCCACGCCGATGAGCGGGACGCCCAGGTCGCTGGCGGCCTTCAGGTGGTCCCCGGCGAGGATGCCGAGGCCGCCGGAGTACTGGGGCAGGGCGGCGGTGATGCCGAACTCGGGGGAGAAATAGGCGATGCCGGCGGGCAGTTCCGCGCCGTTCTCCCGGCTCTGGTACCACCTCCCGCCGTTGACGTAGTCATCGAGGTCGGCGGCCGCTACGGCGAGCCGCCGCAGGAAGCGGCGGTCGCCGGCGAGCTCCGCGAGGCGGGCGGCGGACACGGCGCCGAGCAGCCGGACGGGATCGCCGCCGGCGGCCTGCCAGCCCTCGGGGTCGACGGATTGGAAGAGTTCGCGGGTTTCGGCGTGCCACGACCAGCGCAGGTTGCGCGCGAGGTCGGTGAGCGGCAGCAGGGTCTCGGGAAGGACGGGGCGCACGGTGAATCGACGGATAGCCTTCACACGTTCCACCTTCGCAGGGGATTGCGGATCGGAGCGGCCGCACCACGCTGTGCATCCGCGCATCACCCCCGGAAGGCTAGCGCCGCCCCCGCCTCCGGGGCCATGGCGCCCGGGCCGGCCCGCGCCCCCTTCGGGCGGCCCGTGTCAGGTGCCGGGGCGGCCTGACCCGTGTCGGGCCGTCCCACTCCGTGGGATCGCGGGTGTCCGTTTCGGGCGGGCCGGGCGGTCCGGGCCATGCGGAACCGGCCAACTCCGGCCAAATCTGCCAAGTGCGCGTACCCGTACATCCGTACGGAAGCATTCGCGATCTGCCCGTTTCCTCCACATTCGATCCTGTGGCCCGTGGGTCCCCGCGAGGGTCGGGTGACAGGTGGGGCTCGTGATGGATGTCGCTACATCAGGTAGTCCTGCGCGACTTGACGGAGCCCGCGCGGATGTCGACCCGGGACTTGGTATTGGCCGTGCCACTACGTACGAGTAGTTAACCAAGGGCGCGGATTGCGCGGGGAGAGAGTGGGAAGGGCTCACCGGGTACACGTGGTACACGCACGGCGCACCCGCCCCCAACCTCTCCCCGCCACCCGAGTGAACGCGGACAGGAGCGGCCATGCCCGCAGCCCAGCCGTCCACCGAGCGGCTAGAAACAGAGCGAACAGAGCGTGCACTACCAGCCGCGATACCGGCTGGCCTGTTGTCACCGAGCCCTGCGAACTGCCCCCAGGTGATCCCATCATGATCGGTCGCATTCCCGTGCTGGACGTCCGCCCTGCCGTCGACTGCGGCGCCAGACCCGCCAAGGCGGTCGTGGACGAAGTCTTCGAGATCTCCGCAACCGTGTTCCGCGAGGGACACGACGCGGTCAACGCCCACATCGTGCTCCGCGATCCGAGCGGGCGGCTGCGGCCCCCCGTGCCGATGCGCGAGCTCGCCCCCGGCACCGACCGGTGGGGGGCGCGGATCTCCGCCGAGGCCGAGGGGAGGTGGACGTACACCGTCGAGGCGTGGAGCGATCCGGTGGCCACCTGGCGGGCCCATGCCGCGATCAAGATCCCCGCCGGGATCGACACCGGCCTCACCCTCCTCGAAGGCGCCGAGCTCTACGCCCGCGCCGCGGCCAAGATCCCCAAGCGTGACGGCCGCGAGGCGGTGCTGGCCGCCGCCGACGCCATGCGGGACGAGGACCGGGAGGTCGCCGAGCGGTACGCGGCCGCCCTCGACCCCGCCGTGGACGCCGCGCTCGCCAGGAAGCCGCTGCGCGAGCTGGTCACCGCCGCCAAGCCGCTGCCGCTGCTGGTCGAGCGCAAGCGGGCCCTCTTCGGGTCCTGGTACGAGATGTTCCCCCGGTCGGAGGGGGCGGTCGTCGAACCGGGCGAGGCGCCGGTCAGCGGCACCTTCCGGACCGCCGCCGAGCGGCTGCCCGCGATCGCGGCGATGGGCTTCGACGTGGTGTACCTGCCGCCGATCCACCCGATCGGCTCCACCTACCGCAAGGGCCCGAACAACACTCTCTCCGCGGGGAGTTGGGACCCGGGCGTGCCGTGGGCCATCGGCTCCACCGAGGGCGGCCACGACGCGGTCCACCCCGACCTCGGGACCATCGAGGACTTCGACGCCTTCGTCGCCCGCGCCCGCGACCTGCGTCTGGAGATCGCCCTGGACTTCGCCCTCCAGTGCTCCCCCGACCACCCGTGGGTGGAGAAGAACCCGCAGTGGTTCCGCCACCGCGCCGACGGGACGATCGCGTACGCCGAGAACCCGCCGAAGAAGTACCAGGACATCTACCCGATCCACTTCGACGCCGACATGGCCGGCCTGATCGAGGAGACCTGCCGGATCCTGCGGTACTGGATGGACCACGGGGTGCGCATCTTCCGGGTGGACAACCCGCACACCAAGCCCGTGTCCTTCTGGCAGAAGGTGATCGCGGACATCAACAAGTCCGACCCGGACGTGATCTTCCTGGCCGAGGCCTTCACCCGCCCGGCGATGATGCGCGCGCTGGCGGCCGTCGGCTTCCAGCAGTCCTACACGTACTTCACCTGGCGCAACACCAAGGCCGAGCTCACCGAGTACCTGACCGAGCTCTCCGGCACCCGGTCGGCCTCCGTCATGCGGCCGAACTTCTTCGTCAACACCCCGGACATCCTCCACGAGTACCTGCAGAAGGGCGGCCGCCCCGCCTTCGAGGTGCGCGCGGTGCTCGCCGCCACCCTGTCCCCCGCCTGGGGGGTCTACGCCGGGTACGAGCTGTGCGAGAACGCCCCGGTGCGGGAGGGCAGCGAGGAGTACCTGAACTCCGAGAAGTACGAGTTCCGGCCGCGCGACTGGGCGGCGGCCGACCGCGAGGGCCGCACCATCGCCCCGCTGATCACCGCGCTGAACCGGATGCGCCGGCGCAACCCCGCACTCCAGCAGCTGCGCGACATCCACTTCCACTCGACCGACAACGAACAGGTGATCGCCTATTCGAAGCACGCCGGCGCCAATTCCGTACTGGTGGTCGTCAACCTCGATCCGCACCACACCCAGGAGGCGACGGTCTCGTTGGACATGCCGGTACTCGGCCTCGACTGGCACGGGTCCCTCGCGGTGCGCGACGAGCTCACCGGCGAGACCTATCACTGGGGCAGGGCGAACTACGTGCGCCTAGAGCCGGGCCGCACGCCCGCGCACGTGCTTGCCGCTCTGCGACCGTCCCCGCCCACCGGAGGGTCACCCACCACATGATGATCAACGATCCCGTCCACGACACCTTCGAGGACACCCCCGCCAAGGACCGCGACCCCGACTGGTTCAAGCGGGCCGTCTTCTACGAGGTCCTCGTCCGCTCCTTCCACGACAGCAACGGCGACGGCGTCGGGGACCTCAGGGGGCTCACCGCCAAGCTGGACTACCTGCAGTGGCTCGGCGTCGACTGCCTCTGGCTGCCGCCGTTCTTCGCCTCGCCGCTGCGCGACGGCGGCTACGACGTCTCCGACTACACCTCAGTGCTCCCCGAGTTCGGCGACCTGGCCGACTTCGTCGAGTTCGTGGATGCCGCGCACCAGCGCGGCATGCGGGTGATCATCGACTTCGTCATGAACCACACCAGCGACCAGCACGAGTGGTTCCAGCAGTCCCGCAAGGACCCGGACGGTCCGTACGGCGACTACTACATGTGGGCGGACAACGACAAGCAGTACCAGGACGCCCGCATCATCTTCATCGACACCGAGACCTCGAACTGGACGTACGACCCCGTACGCAAGCAGTACTACTGGCACCGCTTCTTCTCGCACCAGCCGGACCTGAACTACGAGAACCCGGCCGTCGTCGAGGAGGTGCTCTCCGCCCTGCGCTTCTGGCTGGACCTCGGCATCGACGGCTTCCGGCTGGACGCCGTGCCCTACCTCTTCGCCGAGGAGGGCACCAACTGCGAGAACCTGCCGCGCACCCACCGGCTCCTCAAGCGGGTCCGCGAGGAGATCGACGCGCACTACCCCGACACCGTGCTGCTCGCCGAGGCCAACCAGTGGCCCGAGGACGTCGTCGACTACTTCGGGGACTTCGCGAAGGGCGGGGACGAGTGCCACATGGCCTTCCACTTCCCCGTCATGCCGCGCATCTTCATGGCCGTACGAAGAGAGTCCCGCTACCCGGTCTCCGAGATCCTGGCCAAGACCCCGGCGATCCCGGACCGCTGCCAGTGGGGCATCTTCCTGCGCAACCACGACGAGCTGACCCTCGAGATGGTCACGGACGAAGAGCGCGACTACATGTACGCCGAGTACGCCAAGGACCCGCGGATGCGGGCCAACATCGGCATCCGGCGCCGCCTCGCCCCGCTGCTGGACAACGACCGCAACCAGATGGAGCTGTTCACCGCCCTGCTGCTGTCCCTCCCGGGCTCGCCGGTGCTCTACTACGGCGACGAGATCGGCATGGGCGACAACATCTGGCTGGGCGACCGCGACGGCGTCCGCACGCCGATGCAGTGGACCCCGGACCGCAACGCCGGTTTCTCCTCCTGCGATCCGGGCAGGCTGAATCTGCCGGTCATCATGGACCCGGTCTACGGGTACCAGGTCACCAATGTCGAGGCCGCGATGGCATCGCCCTCCTCACTGCTGCACTGGACCCGTCGGCTGATCGAGGTCCGCAAGGCGAACCCCGCCTTCGGCCTCGGCTCGTACACCGAACTGCCCTCGTCCAACCCGGCGGTACTCGCGTTCCTGCGCGAGTTCGGGGACGACCTGGTGCTGTGCGTGCACAACTTCTCCCGCTTCGCGCAGCCCACCGAGCTGGATCTGCGGTCGTTCAACGGGCGGGTCCCGGTGGAGCTCACGGGTGATGTGCGCTTCCCGCCGATCGGCGAGTGGCCGTACCTGCTGACCCTGGCGGGACACGGCTTCTACTGGTTCCGGCTGCGCGCCGAGCAACGCGGCAAGCAGCGCGCCGACTAGGGACACGTCCCACAGGCCGGGTACGGGGCGGGCAGCACGCGAATGGGTCAATCGCCCGCCCCTGTACGGATCATCCTGACCCGACACTCGCACTTACCGGAGAAGCAACTGCCGCACATCCGGGACACTCTGCGCATTCTGTGACGGCCCGGGGAAAGGACGCGACGCCATGTCGGAGGCTGCATCCGCCCGGAGCCGGCTCACGGCCGACCGGGCCGCCCTGCTCACCGGGATCGGCCCGCTGGAACCGATGCTGCGGACCTGGCTGCCCACGCAGCGCTGGTTCGCGGGCAAGGGCCGGGCCATCGGTACGCTGAGCGCCGTCTCGGCCGCCGAACTACTGCCGCCGGGGTCCGTCCCCGGGCTGCTGCACCTGCTCCTCGACGTGGACGGGGACTGCTACCAACTCCTGCTGGGCATCCGCCCGACCCTGCCCCCCGCGCTCGCCCACACCCTGATCGGCCACGCGGAGGAGGGCCCGTACGCGGGCCGGGCGGTGTACGAGGGGCTGGGCGATCCCCGGCTCGCGGCGATGCTGCTGGAACGGTTGCGCTCCCCCGGTGTGCTCGGGCCGCTGCGCTTCGAGCGGGACCCGGACACGCCCGTCCCGGCCGGGCTCGCCCCGCGGCCGCTGTCCGGCGAGCAGACCAACTCCTCGCTTATCTACGGGGATTCGTACATCCTCAAGGTGTTCCGGCGGGTCGGTCCGGGGGTCAACCCGGACCTGGAGCTGCCCAGGGCGCTGGCCGCGGCCGGCTGCGCCCGCGTCCCGGCTCCCGTCGCCTGGTACGAGGCCGAGCTGCCCGGGAGCGAGGTGCTGACGCTGGGCGTGCTGCAGCCCTACCTGCGCGGCTCCGACGACGGCTGGCAGCTCGCGCTGCGCCGGCTCGGCGCCGGGGAGGACTTCACGGCCGAGGCGCACGCTCTGGGCCGGGCCACCGCCGAGGTGCACAGCGCGCTCGCCGCGGCCCTGCCCACCGTCGCGCTCGGCCCGGAGCAGACCGCCCGGCTCGCCGCCGGGATGACGGCCCGGCTCGCCGCCACCGCCCGGGAGGTCGCCGCGCTGCGGCCCTACGAGGCGGGGCTGCGGGGGGCCTTCGACGCGCTGGCCGCCTCCCGCGGAGCCGGGGTGCCGGCCCAGCGGATCCACGGGGACCTCCATCTGGGCCAGACCCTGCGCACCCTCGACGGCTCCTGGTCGTTGATCGACTTCGAGGGTGAGCCGGCCCGGCCGCTGGCCGACCGGCGCCGCCCCGAACCGGCCGTGCGCGACATCGCCGGGATACTGCGCTCCTTCGACTACGCCGCACGCTCGCACCGGCCGTTCGCCCCCGCCTGGGCGGACGACTGCCGGGCCGCCTTCTGCGAGGGCTACGCCCGCACCACGGGCCGCGACCCCCGCGAGGATCCCGTACTGCTGCGCGCGTACGAGACCGACAAGGCGGTGTACGAGGCCCGCTACGAGTCCCGGCACCGCCCCGACTGGCTGCACGTCCCGATGGCCGCGATCCGGCGGCTCTCGGAACCCCAGCGGCCCGCCCACCGGGTGCCGCCGACCCCGCCCGCCCCCGGCTCCATCTCCCCGCATCCGCAACCCCGTCAGAAGCCCCCGAGGAGGCCGCTCGCGTGAGCGCCGCACGACAGCCGTCACCGACCGTCAGCGACGAAACCGGAGCCGTCCCGGCGTCCGCCAAGCCGGCGACACGGACGGGGCGCACGCCCCGGGCCCGCCGCGCCGCCCCTCCGCACGGGGTCCGGCCGGCGCCGGCGCTCGGCGGGGAGGAACGGGCCCGCCTCCTGGAGGGCCGCCACCACGACCCCCACGGGGTGCTGGGCGCCCGCACCGTGCGCGGCGGGGTGGCCTTCCGCGTGCTGCGCCCGTACGCCAAGGCGGTCACCGTGGTGGCCAAGGGGCTGCGGGCCGAGCTCTTCGACGAGGGGGACGGGCTGTTCTCCGGGCTGCTGCCGCTGACCGCGGTGCCGGACTACCGGCTGCTGGTCACCTACGACAGCGACGAGATCGAGGTCCACGACCCGTACCGGTTCCTGCCCGCGCTCGGCGAGCTGGACCTGCACCTGATCGGCGAGGGCCGCCACGAGCAGCTGTGGAAGGCGCTCGGCGCCGAGCCGATGGAGCACCAGGGCGTGGCCGGCACCCGGTTCACGGTGTGGGCGCCGAACGCCCAGGGGGTGCGCGTCACCGGGGACTTCTCGTACTGGGACTCCGTCGCCTACCCGATGCGCTCGCTCGGCGCCAGCGGCGTGTGGGAGCTCTTCCTGCCCGGCGTGGGCGCCGGGGCGCTGTACAAGTACGACATCACGCGCCCCGACGGCAGCCACACCCTGCGCGCGGACCCGATGGCCCGCGCCGCCGAGGTGCCCCCGGCCAACGCCTCGCGGGTGACCGCCTCGGCGTACGAGTGGGGCGACGAGGAGTGGATGGCGCACCGCGGGGCGCGGGCCGCGCACCAGGCCCCCTTCTCCGTGTACGAGCTGCACCTGGCGTCCTGGCGGCCCGGGCTCTCGTACCGGCAGCTCGCCGAACAGCTGCCGGGATACGTGAAGGAGCTCGGCTTCACGCACGTGGAGCTGATGCCGGTCGCCGAGCACCCCTTCGGCGGCTCCTGGGGCTACCAGGTCACCGGCTTCTACGCGCCGACCTCGCGGATGGGCGGCCCGGACGACTTCCGGCTGCTCGTGGACGCGCTGCACCGGGCCGGGATCGGGGTGATCGTCGACTGGGTGCCCGCGCACTTCCCGCGCGACGACTGGGCGCTGGCCGAGTTCGACGGCCGGCCGCTGTACGAGCACCAGGACCCGCGGCGGGCCGCGCACCCGGACTGGGGGACGCTGGAGTTCGACTACGGCCGCAAGGAGGTCCGCAACTTCCTCGTGGCCAACGCCGTGTACTGGTGCGAGGAGTTCCACGTGGACGGGCTGCGCGTGGACGCGGTCGCTTCGATGCTCTACCTCGACTATTCGCGCAGCGAGGGCCAGTGGACGCCCAACGAGCACGGCGGGCGGGAGAACCTGGACGCGGTGGCGCTGCTCCAGGAGATGAACGCGACCGTGTACCGGCGCTGCCCGGGCGTGGTGACGATCGCCGAGGAGTCCACGGCGTGGGAGGGCGTGACGCGGCCGACGGACGCGGGCGGGCTGGGCTTCGGCCTGAAGTGGAACATGGGCTGGATGCACGACACCTTGCGCTACATGTCGAAGGAGTCGGTGCACCGCAAGTACCACCACCACGACATGACCTTCGGGATGATCTACGCCTTCAGCGAGAACTACGTCCTGCCGATCTCGCACGACGAGGTGGTGCACGGCAAGGGTTCGCTGGTGTCGAAGATGCCCGGGGGGGACTGGTGGCAGCAGCGGGCCGCGCACCGGGCGTACCTGGGCTTCATGTGGGCCCATCCCGGCAAGCAGCTGCTCTTCATGGGTCAGGAGTTCGCCCAGGGCTCGGAGTGGTCGGAGGTGTACGGGCCGGACTGGTGGCTGCTGGACGACTCCTATCCGGCGGCCGGCGACCACCGGGGCGTGCGCAGTCTCGTGCGCGACCTGAACCGCACCTACACGGCGGCGCCCGCCCTGTGGGAGCGGGACACCGTGCCGGAGGGCTTCTCCTGGGTGGAGGCGGACGCCTCCGAGGACAACGTGTTCGCCTTCCTGCGGTACGCCCAGGACGGCTCGCAGCTGCTGTGCGTGTCGAACTTCTCGCCGGTCGTGCGGCACGGGTACCGGGTCGGGGTGCCGGAGGAGGTCCCGCTGTGGCGGGAGGTCCTCAACACCGACCAGGAGCAGTACGGCGGCAGCGGGGTGCGCCACCTGCAGCCGGTGCGGCCCGAGCCGGTGCCCGCACAGGGCCGCCCGGCGAGCCTGCGCCTGACGCTCCCGCCGCTGGCGACGGTCTGGTTCAGGCCGTAGCGGCGGCCGCGGGTGCTCCTCCGGCTCCCGGAGGAGCACCCGCTCGGCGCGGGCCCGCCGTGTCAAGGCATTGTGTGAGAGCTGTGAGGGGTCTTGCGCCGATCGGCGGCGGCTGGAACCGTACGGAGTAGTCGATCTTCCGTGCACCGATTACCGGACGGTCGCCGGAAAAACCGGCGAAATGCCATAACTCCCTAGGATGTTCCTACGAGTTATGGGCTTGTTTGATTGGTCTGTAGTCGCCGATGCCCAGCCACTCCTACGGTGTGCCGTGTGCACTCCAGCCCACCTTTCAATGCCCCCGCCGCGCGTCGTCTCCGCGCGGCCCTGGGCATGGCTCCCGGTCATGTCGCCTATGGCCTGCGCGCCCAGTACGGACTGATCGTCACGCCCGAGACCGTGATGGCCTGGGAACGTGGCGAGATATCGCCCTCCTCGGCCGAGCTCACGGCCCTCGCCGGCGTCCTGTGGTGTTCACCCGGGGAGCTGCTCGCCGAGCCGGTCACCCTGCGGGAGCACCGGATATCCCGGGGGCTGGCCGTCGAGGAGCTGGCCCGGCGGCTCGGTCTGGAGGCGAGCGCCTACCAGAAGATGGAGGACACCGGCCGCTGGAAGGGCAACGAGCGCCAGTCCGCCGCCCTGGCGACGGTGCTCGGGCTGTCGCTGGCCCAGTTCGTGACGGCCACCGGCAAGCAGGAGGAGCTGGCCGAGCTGCTGCGCAGTGCGGTCACCACGCGCTGGCAGGCGTACGTCAAGCCGCTGGGCAAGATGCTGCCGATCCCCAAGGCCCACCTGGAGCGGGTGCTGGAGCGGCTGCACGGGGAGTACCAGTCGCGGATGGTGGCGACGCTCAGCTGGGGCAGCGGCGGTGATGCCGGGAGCGGCGACGCGGGGCGGGAGTTCCTCGCGGAGATCGTGGACCGGTTCTGGAGCCTCGCCGGCGGTGCGTCGTAGGACACATCCGGGCGGACCGGACACCTGTCGCGACGGCCCCGGCCCGTCCTGGAGAGGGACGGGAGCGGGGCCGTTCGGCGGGCGGATCGGGGGCGGAGGTCCCGCGCCCCGGGACCGCCTAGAAGACGGACTCGGCCTCGTACATGCGGTCCTCGGGGACCGTCTTCAGCTCGGTGACGGCCGAGGCCAGCGGGGCCATCACGATGTCGGTGCCGCGCAGGGCGGTCATGTTGCCGAAGTCGCCGCGGTGGACGGCCTCGACCGCGTGCCAGCCGAAGCGGGTCGCGAGGACCCGGTCGTAGGCGGTGGGGGTGCCGCCGCGCTGGACGTGGCCGAGGATGACCGGGCGGGCCTCCTTGCCCAGGCGCCGCTCCAGCTCGACGGCCAGCCGGTTGCCGATGCCGGCGAAGCGCTCGTGGCCGTACTGGTCGATGGCGCCCTTCTCGTACGGCATGGAGCCCTCGGCCGGGTGCGCGCCCTCCGCGATGCAGACGACGGCGAACTTCTTCCCGCGGGCGAACCGTTCCTCCACCATCTTCACCAGGGCGTCCACCTCGAAGGGGCGCTCGGGCAGGCAGATGCCGTGGGCGCCGCCGGCCATGCCGGACTCCAGGGCGATCCAGCCCGCGTGGCGGCCCATGACCTCGACGACCATGACGCGCTGGTGCGACTCGGCGGTGGTCTTCAGGCGGTCGATGGCCTCGGTGGCGACCATGACGGCCGTGTCGAAGCCGAAGGTGCGGTCGGTGGAGGAGATGTCGTTGTCGATGGTCTTCGGTACGCCGACCACGGGCATCCCGGCGTCCGACAGCATCCGCGCGGCGGTCAGGGTGCCCTCGCCGCCGATCGGGATGAGGGCGTCGATGCCGTAGCGCTTCGCCAGTTCCCGCGCGTTCTCGGCGGCCTCGTGCAGCCGGGCGCGCTCCATGCGGGCCGAGCCGAGGATCGTGCCGCCGCGGGCCAGGATGCCGCTGACGGCATTGATGTCGAGCGGGCGGTAGTTGCCGTCGAGGAGGCCCTTGAAGCCGTCCTCGAAACCGATGACCTCGTCCCCGTGCCCGACCAGGGCGCGGTGTACGACCGACCGGATGACAGCGTTGAGGCCCGGACAGTCGCCGCCCGCGGTGAGAACTCCGATACGCATCGTGCTGTGTCTCCTGCCGTACATGTGAGGAAGGGCGTAATGAGTAAGCCTGTCCGATTGTTCCACGGGCCCGGGGTGCCGCGCGTCCTGTACTGCTCCGCCCGCCGGGCCTTTCGACCCTTCCGGCCAGGCCTTTTTCCCGGCGGGCGTCCTATCCACCGGCAGAGGTATTGTCAAGAGGTCAAGCCACACTAAATGGACATTCACAGCATGGACGGAGAGCACGCGTGACGCGCAGCGTGTACGTGACCGGCATCGAGCGGGGGGATGGCCGCCAGGTCGTCGAACTGGGGATCATGGAGCTCCTGACCCGGCAGACGGGCCGGGTCGGCGTCTACCGCCCGTTGCTCCACGACGGCCCCGACCGGCTCTTCGACCTGCTCAAGGCCCGCTACCGGATCGATCAGGACGCCGCCACGGCCTACGGCATGGAGTACCACGAGGCCTCCGCGATCCTCGCCGAGAGGGGCACCGACGAGCTGGTGTCGCGGCTGGTCGACCGCTACCACCGGGTGGCGCGCGAGTACGAGGTCATGCTGGTCCTCGGCACCGACTACGCCGACACCAACCTGCCCGACGAGCTCGCGCTCAACGCCCGCCTCGCCAACGAGCTGGGCGCGGTCGTCGTCCCCGTCGTGGGCGGCGTCAAGCATCCCGCCGAGGCCGTGCGCGCCGAGGCCCGCAACGCCTACCGCGCGTACGAGAGCCTGGGCTGCCAGGTGGTCGCGATGGTCGTCAACCGGGTGGCCGCCGAGGACCGCGACGTCATAGCCGAGCGGCTGGCCGCCCGCCTCCCCGTGCCCTGCTACGTCCTGCCGGACGACAAGTCGCTCTCCGCCCCGACCGTCGCCCAGATCACCCGGGCGCTCGGCGGCGAGGTGCTCCTCGGCGACGACGCCGGGCTGGCCCGCGACGCCCTCGACTTCGTCTTCGGCGGCGCCATGCTGCCGAACTTCCTGGGCGCCCTGACCCCCGGCTGCCTGGTCGTCACCCCCGGGGACCGCTCCGACCTGGTCATCGGCGCCCTGGCCGCGCACACCTCGGGCACCCCGCCGATCGCCGGCGTGCTGCTCACCCTGAACGAGCGCCCGGGTCCGGACATCCTCACGCTGGCCTCGAAGCTGGCGCCGGGCACGCCCGTGGTGTCGGTGGCCGGCAACAGCTTCCCGACGGCCGCCGAACTCTTCGCGCTGCAGAGCCGGTTGAACTCCGCGACCCCGCGCAAGCTGGAGACCGCGCTCGGCCTCTTCGAGCGGCACGTGAACACCGGCGAGCTGCGCGACCTGCTGTCGGTGGCCCGCTCCGAGCGCGTCACCCCGATGATGTTCGAGCACGAGCTGCTGGAGCGGGCCCGTTCCGAGCGGCGCCGCGTCGTACTGCCCGAGGGCACCGAGGAGCGCGTGCTGCGCGCCGCGGACGTGGTGCTGCGGCGCGGCGTGTGCGACCTGACCCTGCTGGGCGAGGAGCCGGCCATCCTGAAGAAGGCGGCCGACCTCGGCATCGACATCTCGGGCGCACAGCTCATCGACCCGGCGACCTCCCCGCTGCGGGAACGATTCGCCGAGTACTACGCGAAGGTCCGCGCCCACAAGGGCATGACCGTCGAGCTGGCCAACGACGTGGTCACCGACGTCAATTACTTCGGCACCCTGATGGTCCAGGAGGGCCTGGCCGACGGCATGGTCTCGGGCTCCGTGCACTCCACCGCCGCGACCATCCGCCCCGCCTTCGAGATCATCAAGACCAAGCCGGAGGCCTCCATCGTCTCCTCGGTCTTCTTCATGTGCCTGGCCGACCGGGTCCTCGTCTACGGCGACTGCGCCGTCAACCCGGACCCCGATGCCGAGCAGCTCGCCGACATCGCCGTCCAGTCGGCCGCCACCGCCGCCGCCTTCGGGGTCGAGCCGCGGATCGCGATGCTCTCGTACTCGACCGGCACCTCGGGCAGCGGCGCGGACGTGGACAAGGTCCGCAAGGCCACCGAGATCGTCCGCGACCAGCGCCCCGACTTGGCTGTCGAGGGGCCGATCCAGTACGACGCGGCCGTGGAGCCCTCGGTCGCGGCGACCAAGCTGCCCGGGTCCGAGGTGGCCGGCCGCGCGAGCGTGCTGATCTTCCCGGACCTCAACACCGGCAACAACACGTACAAGGCCGTGCAGCGGTCGGCGGGCGCCGTGGCGGTCGGCCCGGTGCTCCAGGGCCTGCGCAAGCCGGTCAACGACCTCTCGCGCGGCGCGCTGGTGCAGGACATCGTCACCACCGTGGCCATCACCGCGATCCAGGCCCAGTCGCAGCCGCTGGCCGCCCGGTAATCCACCCACCGCACCCGAAGGAAAGACCCGCACCGTGACCGCATCGCGCGTACTCGTCCTCAACTCCGGCTCCTCGTCGGTCAAGTACCAGCTCCTCGACATGGCGGACCGCTCCCGGCTGGCCGTCGGCCTGGTGGAGCGCATCGGCGAGGAGACCTCCCGGCTCGTCCACGAACCGCTCACCGGGCCGGGCGCCGCGGGCGGCAAGCGCGAGCAGGTGGGCCCGATCGCCGACCACGAGGCGGCGCTCGAGGCCGTGGCGGCGGAGCTCGCCGCCGACGGGCTGGGCCTGGACTCCCCCGAACTGGCCGCCGTCGGGCACCGCGTGGTGCACGGCGGGACGAAGTTCACCCAGCCGACCGTGATCGACGACGCGGTGCTGGCCGAGATCCGGAACCTGATTCCCCTCGCGCCGCTGCACAACCCGGCGAACGTGACGGGCATCGAGGTGGCGCGCGGGCTGCGCGCGGACATCCCGCAGATCGCCGTCTTCGACACGGCCTTCCACTCCACGATGCCGGAGCACGTGGCGCGGTACGCGATCGACGCCGCGACGGCGGACAAGTACTCCATCCGGCGGTACGGCTTCCACGGGACCTCCCACGCCTACGTCTCGCGGGCGACGGCCGGGCTGCTCGGCCGGCCGGTGGAGGACGTGAACGTGATCGTGCTGCACCTGGGCAACGGGGCCTCGGCCTCGGCCGTCCGGGGCGGGGTGTGCGTGGAGACCTCCATGGGCCTGACCCCGCTGGAGGGCCTGGTCATGGGCACCCGGTCGGGCGACCTGGACCCGGCGGTCATCTTCCACCTGGCCCGGGTGGGGGGCCTCTCGGTGGATGAGATCGATTCGCTCCTGAACAAGAAGAGCGGTCTGCTGGGCATGTGCGGCGACAACGACATGCGCGAGGTGCTGCGGCGGGCGGGCGAGGGCGACGAGGCGGCGGCCGTCGCCTTCGCCGCGTACGTCCACCGTCTGAAGAAGTACATCGGCGCCTACTCGGCGGTGCTCGGCCGGGTGGACGCGGTGGCCTTCACGGCCGGGGTCGGCGAGAACGCCCACCAGGTCCGCGAAGCTGCCGTGGACGGCCTCGCCGAACTGGGCCTGGCGCTGGACCTGGAGGCCAACGCGGTGCGCTCCCCGGAGCCGCGGCTGGTCTCGGCGGACTATGCGCGGGTGGCCGTGGCCGTGGTCCCGACGGATGAGGAACTGGAGATCGCCACCCAGGCGTATGCGCTCGTTACTCGTTAGTCACTTGGACTTTCCGCCAGACGGAATATTCCGCTACGAAACAAACCGATAGGATCCGCTCCATGCGCCGTTCCAAAATCGTCTGCACGCTGGGCCCCGCCGTCGACTCGTATGAGCAGCTGAAAGCGCTCATCGAGGCAGGCATGAACGTGGCCCGATTCAACTTCAGCCACGGATCCCAGGCAGAACACCAGGAGCGGTACGACCGCGTCCGGAAGGTCTCCGAGGACACCGGGCGCGCCGTCGGCGTCCTCGCCGACCTCCAGGGCCCGAAGATCCGTCTGGAGACCTTCGCCGAGGGTCCCGTCGAGCTGGTGCGCGGTGACGAGTTCACCATCACCACCGAGGACGTCCCGGGCGACAAGTCCATCTGCGGCACCACCTACAAGGGCCTGCCGGGTGACGTCGCCAAGGGCGACCAGGTCCTGATCAACGACGGCAACGTCGAGCTCCGGGTGACCGGGGTCGAGGGCCCGCGGGTCAAGACCATCGTCATCGAGGGCGGTGTCATCTCGGACCACAAGGGCATCAACCTGCCGGGTGCCGCCGTCAACGTCCCCGCCCTGTCGGAGAAGGACGTCGACGACCTGCGCTTCGCGCTGCGGATGGGCTGCGACATGGTCGCCCTGTCCTTCGTCCGCGACGCCAACGACGTCAAGGACGTCCACAAGGTCATGGACGAGGAGGGCCGCCGGGTCCCCGTCATCGCCAAGGTGGAGAAGCCGCAGGCCGTCGAGAACATGGCGGCCGTGGTCGACGCCTTCGACGCGGTCATGGTGGCCCGCGGCGACCTGGCCGTCGAGTACCCGCTCGAGAAGGTCCCGATGGTCCAGAAGCGGCTCATCGAGATGTGCCGCCGCAACGCCAAGCCGGTGATCGTCGCGACCCAGATGATGGAGTCGATGATCACCAACTCCCGCCCGACCCGCGCGGAGGCGTCCGACGTCGCCAACGCCATCCTCGACGGCGCGGACGCGGTCATGCTGTCGGCCGAGTCCTCGGTCGGCGCCTACCCGATCGAGACCGTCAAGACGATGTCGAAGATCGTCACGGCGGCCGAGCAGGAGCTGCTGTCCAAGGGCCTCCAGCCGCTGGTCCCGGGCAAGAAGCCGCGCACCCAGGGCGGCTCCGTGGCCCGTGCGGCCTGCGAGATCGCGGACTTCCTCGACGGCAAGGCGCTCATCGCCTTCACCCAGTCCGGTGACACGGCCCGCCGCCTGTCGCGCTACCGCGCCACGCAGCCGATCCTGGCCTTCACCACCGACGTCAACACCCGCAACCAGCTCACGCTGAGCTGGGGCGTCGAGTCGTACGTGGTCGCGCACGTGAACAACACGGACGCGATGGTCGACCTGGTGGACGGCGAGCTGCTCAAGCTGGGCCGCTACAACGAGGGCGACACCATGGTCATCACGGCCGGCTCGCCCCCCGGCGTCCCCGGCACCACCAACATGGTCCGCGTACACCACCTGGGCGGCGGCGCCCGCGACTGACGTCGCGCCACCGCTCCACCACCGCAGGACTCTGCCGCACAGAGGCCGAGGGCGGCACCCCGACCGGATCGGGGTGCCGCCCTCGGCGTTTCCTTATGCGTACGCGCCTACTCCGGCGGGCCGATGTAGTTCTTCAGGCCCGGGACCGTGAGCGTGCCGCCGAACTGGCCGGCCTGGACCACCTTGACGTCCGTGAAGAACGCGAAGGGGACGTTCAGCGGCGGCGGGCTGTTCGGGGTGAACTCGACGGGGATGATGCCGAAGAGGTTGCCCTTGAGGCTCTCGGTGTACATCGTCACCGTGCCGCCGCGGATCTTGGAGGTGGAGCCCGGACGGGACTTCAGGTGGGCGACGTTCCCGCCCTTGCCGACCGTCTGGTAAAGGTCCTTGATGTCCAGCGAGTCCGCGGTGAACTTCAGGACCTTCTTGGTCTTGCCGCCGGCCGTCTTCACCTCGACGATGCCCGCGTAGTCCAGGCCGTAGAGGGTCAGCAGCGAGCTGTCGAGGTACCAGGGCTCGTCCGGCAGGAGCGGGATGCCCGGCTCCAGTTCGGCGTCGGCCAGGGCCTGGGCGTCGTAGGTCGGGCAGGGGAAGGGTTCCTTCCCGTCCGCGTCCTTCGTCGCCTCCGGAGTGGCCTCGTCCTCGGCGGACCCCTCCTCGTCGGAGCCGCCCGTCTCGTCCTTCGGGGTCTTGGCGGTGTCCTTGACCTCGTCGGACAGCTCCTTGACCTCGGCTCCGGCCTTCTTCGCCGCCTCCCGGATGGCGTCCGCCGCCGGGTCGGGCGCCGGGGCCTCGGGCTTGGGGGCCTCGGGCTTGGGAGCGGGCACCGTGGGCGGCGCGGGCGTCGGGGTGGCCGGCGGCTGCGCGTCCTTGGAGGGACCCAGGAGCTTCTTGAGCGCGTCGCCGACACCCAGCGGGTCCAGCGGGTTGGTGCTCTTGGTCGGCGTCGGCGTCGGGGTCGGCGCGGGCGTGGCCGTGGCGCCGGCCGGAGCCCCTTCCACCGGCTTGGTCGCCGTCGGGGACGGCGAGCCGCTCGGCTTCGGCTTGACCGCCGCGGACGAGGACGCGGACGGCGAGGGGGACGCACTGGGCGACGCACTCGGCGAAGGCGACTTCGAAGGCGACGGAGACTCGGACTCCGATTCCTTGGGCTCGTCGGACCGCGTCACGCACGGCCCCGGCGCGAAGGGGATCTCCTTGTCGTCGGCCACGGCCAGCCTGGGCGCCATGCCCATGCCGACGAACACGGCCGTCGGCATGGCCGCAAGCGCCATCGTCTTGCCGACGGGTATCTGGAGCTTGTTCAGCAGCGATTTCCTGGGCGCCGCGTGCCGCGGCCCCTTGATCTCGCGGGACTCTGCGCCTGGGGCCACGCCCCGCTGCGTCTCGTCACCCCGCACTGTTCCTCCCGCCATCGGCATGGGCAGTCGTGTCGCTCGCGTGTGCCGGTGTTTCCGTTGCGCGCTGTCCCGGGAAGCCCTGGGGGCCGTGGAGACCCTCGGGGCCGGGGCCGTGGAAGCCCTGGGGATCGGCCGTCGCCTGCGCCTTGCTCATGTCCACGGCGGCCGGCCGCTGCTCCTCCTGGGACTCGTCCACCGGCTGCCCGGGGACCCAGGCCAGGGCGAGGGCGCCGCCGATCATGGAGAGGCTGAAGCCCATGAAGAAGCCGCCGAGGTTGGACACCGGGAGCGAGACCAGGGCCAGCAGGATCGCGGCGACGCCCGCGAAGACCCGGATGGCCTGCTGGAACCAGAGGGCCAGGCCCAGCGTGATCAGCAGGACGCCGATGATCAGTGCACCGGCGCCGCCCGTGGTGGCCATCGCCAGGCTGATGTTGCCCAGCCGGAGGTCCGCGTACGGGAAGTAGGCGATCGGGAAGCCACCGAGGAGCGTGAACAGCCCGGCCCAGAAAGGACGGCGACCGCTCCAGGCGTGGAAGTGGTAATACACCACGGTGAGCCAGGCGTCGTCTTCGCGGCGAACATAAACCGGGGCCTGGGGGTTCATGGACAACAGCTCCCTGGAAACGGTGGTACGGAAAACTCTGTGGAGCCCCGGACGGGCGGCCGCCGGCTCGCGCCGCCGGCCACCCGTCCGGTCACTCTCCGGGACGGATTACTTCTCGTCCTGGTAGCACGGCTGGTCGCCACCGACCAGGCGCAGCTTGAGGTCGGGCAGCTTGAACGTGCCCGCCGTGGTCGCCCACGCCTTCTGCCGGACGTTGGTGAGGATCGCCTTGTCCGCGCGCTGCGAGAACGCGTAGGGGCTGGCGACCGTACCGGCCTGCGGCTTGGTCTTGTGGCTCGGGTCACCGACCGCGACACCGATGTCCAGGTTCTTGAACTCGGCGTCGGTGTCGAGCTCGGCAACATCCAGGTAGATGTTGTCGGCGACGGCCGGCTTGCCCTTGTGGCCGGTGCGCAGCTGCAGCGTGATGTTGCCCAGCGGCGTCGGGGTCACCAGTGACTGGCACATGTTGGTGATCTCGGCGTGGCTGAACCCGGAGATGGTGACCGGGTGGTGCTTCGCGTTGCCCTTGAGGTCGTGCCCCTCGGCGATACCGCCGTACTGGATGAGGTTGTCACCGTCGAGCTTGTCGGCCGAGACCTTGAAGTCCTGGCCGGAGACGCTGAAGGACGCCGCGAGGGCACCCTGCGCCAGACCCACACCGACCGCGGCCGTGGCCGCGATGCTCGGCACCATGACGAGCGCGAAGCGCTTCCATCTGGTCCCGCCACGAACCTGAGAACTCATTTCGTTCCTCCTTCTCGGACGTACATCTCCGGTCCGGGCCGTGCCCGTCCTGGGATGGGAGAAGTGCTACGTCCTCGGGAAGGAGCGCAGGCGGCCGGGCCGCGGCTGTGCCACGTCCGATACACCGGCGATCACCCCCGAGCGACAACCACTGGGCCACGCGTTCGCGCAACCTGGAGGACAGGCCCCGCCGGTGCGGCAGAGACCCCCCTGTCCCACGGCCCGTGCCACTGCCACGGGCCGGCTCGGTGGGGACCCTTCACCGCGGCGCCGGATGAGCGGCTCTGCGGGAAGGACCGAGCGTCGCCGATCGTGGTCCATTCCCGGCCGGGGCACAAGGGGGTTCGTTACTGGCGGGTAACGGCCAGATAACCGGAGTGAGGCCCGCTGTCGTCGAGCGGCCACACAGGGTGCCACCAAGGGCCACGACAGATCGGGGAAAGAGTGAACACACCGGACAGTTCACGGGGTTCGACTTACTCGGAGTAACAGCGGCCGCATTTACCAAGTTTTGGCAAAGCGCGGCCGCTGTTTACCTACGTGTCAACAAATCGCGCGGGGCTGCCGAGGCCTCAGAAGAGCACCCGCGCAAGCGCCGTACGCGCCGCCGAGACCCGCGGGTCGTCCGCGCCGATGACCTCGAACAGCTCCAGCAGGCGCAGCCGTACGGCGTCCCGGTCCTCACCGAACGTCACCCGCACGGTGTCCACCAGGCGCCCGAAGGCGTCCTCCACGTGCCCGCCGACCAGGTCCAGGTCGGCGGCGGCGATCTGGGCCGCCGGATCGCGCGGGTTCTCGGCCGCGGCGGTGCGCACGGCCTGCGGGTTCATGTCCCGGACGCGGACGAGCAGTTCCGCCTGGGCCAGGCCCAGCCTGGCCTCGGTGTTGCCGGGGTCGTCGGCGAGGACGTTCTTGTACGCCTGCACCGCGCCGCCCAGGTCGCCCGCGTCGAGCGCGACGACGGCCGCCTCCAGCAGGGCGTCGTGCGGGCCGGCCGGGACCTCCGCCTCGGCGGCGGCCCGGGGCGCGCCCTCCGCGTTCGGGTCCACCTCGATGCCGATGATCCCGAAGCGCTCCTCGGCGACCTGGACCAGCTGGGCGAGGGTCTCGCGGATCTGCTGCTCGGGGGCGACCCCCTGGAACAGCGGCAGCACCTGACCGGCGACCACGGCGAAGACGGCCGGGATGCCCTGGATCTGGAACTGCTGCATCAGCATCTGGTTGGCGTCGACGTCGACCTTGGCGAGCACGAGGCGGCCGTTCGCCTCGGTGATCAGACGCTCCAGGAGCGGGCTGAGCTGCTTGCACGGCTGGCACCACTCGGCCCAGAAGTCCAGGACGACCGGGACCTCGGCGGAGAGCTGGAGCACATCGCTTTCGAACCCGGCCTCGTCTACGTCGATGACGAGGGCGGAGGGCGGCACGGCGCCGGCGGCCGGGCCCGTCCCGCCGCCCTGCGCCGCCTGCCGTGCCGATTCGGCGCGGGTCTGCTCGGCCTTGGCCTTGGCTTCGCCGGCCGCCTTCACCGCGGCGAGGTCGACGACGCCGCTCATGGACATGTTTCTGGGCTGCATGCGTACATCCTCCCCCGAGTGCGCGCGCCGACGAAAAAGATCGCGGGAATTGACCTGATCCGCGACCGTGGTGCTGGTCGGCGCCGGGTCCCCACCTGGCGCCAGTAGCTCTTCGCGTGGTTGTCGCTCTTACGCTACGAGCCGTAGCGTAACTCCTTCCGGGCCTGCCGCGCCCGTGATCTGAACCACAGCGGCCCTCTCGGCTACCGGCGGGTATGGTCTCGGCCATGCGCAACCCCAGCCCCGGCCGCACCGGCCGCCCCCGCAGCGCCGCCGCGGACACCGCGATCCTCGCGGCCACCCGGGACGCACTGGTGGAGCTGGGCTGGTCGAAGCTGACGATGGGCGACGTCTCGGCCCGCGCCGGGGTCGCCAAGACCACGCTCTACCGGCGCTGGGCGGGCAAGAGCGAGCTGGTCGTGGACGCGGTCGCGGAGCTGTTCGACTCGCTGGTGCTGCCCGACCGAGGCTCCCTCGAAGCCGACATCGAGTACGTGGTGCTGCGGTTCGCGGAGCTGCTGCGGCGGCCGGAGGCCCGTACGGCCCTGATGGCGGTGGTGTCCGAGTCCACCCGGGACGAGGCCCTGCGCGACCGCATCCGGTCGGCCATCGTGGACCGGCAGAAACGTCTCGTCGTACTGGGTCGCGAGCGGGCCCAGGCCCGCGGTGAACTCCCGTACGAGGAGGACCAAGACCTCGCCGACCGCACCACCGACCTGATCTTCGACGTGATCGCGGGCACCGTGGTGCACCGCGCGCTGGTGAGCTCCGAGCCGGTGGACGAGCTGTGGGTGGCCACCTTCACGGCCCTGCTGATGCACGGCCTCCGGGGCCCGGCCCAGGCCTGAGCGGACATGCGGCGGCCGGCCGGTCCGCCCCCGTTCGGGCGGCCCGGCCGGCCGTCTGCGCACCTTCGCCGCTAGGCCGTCTCTTCCGGATCTTGCCGGTTAAGCCCGCGTCGTCTGGCGCCGTGCATCGCAAGGCGGAGGGGCGCCCGAGTACTGGACG
>NZ_JBHXNP010000088.1:0-40178 GCF_042719495.1 Streptomyces sp. NPDC058525 | reverse complement strand
GCGGACACCGGGATGCTGGCGGCGCTGCACGTGCTGGCGGCCCTGGGCGGCCAGGACGGCCCGCTGTCGGGCCTGGTGGCCTCGTACGACCGCTACGCCGGTTCGGGTGAGATCAACTCGACGGTCGCCGACCAGGCGGGCCGGCTGGCGGCGGTGAAGGCCGCGTACGGGGGCCGGGCGGACGTGGAGCTGGACGAGCTGGACGGCCTGACGGCCACGGGCGCCGACTGGTGGTTCAACGTCCGCGCCTCGAACACCGAGCCCCTGCTGCGCCTGAACGTGGAGGCCCGCGACGAGGCGACCCTGGCGAAGGTCCGCGACGAGATCCTGTCCCTGATCCGCGCCTGACGTGCTGGCGGGGCCGGGTCTGCCGCTGTGCGGCGATCCCGGCCCCGCATTTCAGCCCCGCCGGCGTTTGAGGCGCGGGGTCCGGGGCAGAGCCCCGGCAACGGCGCCGCACCCACCCACCACCGACGCGGCACGAACCCGCCTCGCCGACCCCAACCAGCCCGCCTGGGGCTCATTCCAGCCCCGCCGGCCCCAACCAGCCCCGCCGGCGTTTGAGGCGCGGGGGCCCGGGGGCCGGCCCCCGGCAACGGTGCCGCGCCTGCCCCGGTTTCGGCCGGCCCGGGCCCAGGGCCGGGCTAGGTGCGTCCGGTCAGCGACAGCAGGTCACGGGCCGGGCCCGCCGGCCGCGCCCCGGCGGGCCAGACCGCCCGCAGCGCCCGCCCCAGCGCGGCCCCCGCGACCGGCACCTCCACCAGCCTCCGCGCCGCCAGCTCGTCCCCCAGCGCCAGCTCCGACAGCACGCACGGCCCGGCCCCGCTCAGCGCCGCCGCCTTCACCGCGGTGGTCGACGCCAGCTCCAGCAGCGGCGCGGCCAGCCCCCCGCACCCGGCCAGCGCAGCGTCCAGCACCTGCCGCGTCCCCGACCCCCGCTCGCGCAGGATCAGCGGCGCGGAGGCCAGCTCCGCCACCTCGACCCCCTTCGAGCGCCGCGCCCACGCGTGCCCCGGCGCCACCGCCACCACCAGCCGGTCCTGCGCGATCACCGCCGAGTCCAGCCCGTCCGGGACCGTCAGCCCCTCCACGAAGCCGAGGTCCGCGTCGTGTGCGAGGACCCGCTCCGCGACGTCCGCCGAGTTGCCCGCGTGCAGCGACACCGCCGTGTCCGGCCGCTGCCCGCGCAGCGCGATCAGCCATCCCGGGAGCAGGTACTCCGCGATCGTCATGCTGGCGGCCACCCGCAGCCGCGAGTCCCGCTGCCCGCGCAAGGCCTGCGCCCCCGCGTCGAAGGCCTCCGCCGCCTCCACCACCCGCCGCGCCCAGTCCGTGACGAGCGCGCCTTCCGCCGTCAGCGTCGACCCCCGCGGCGACCGGTCCACCAGCGCCACCCCGAGCCGTGCCTCCATCGCCCGGATCCGGCTGCTGGCCGCGGGCTGGGTGATCCCCAGCCGCCGGGCCGCACCGCTCAGGCTCCCCACGCGCGCCACCGCGAGCAGCAGCTCCAACGCCCCCAGGTCCGGCACCCGGTGTGCCAGCGGCACCCACTCCTCATTACCCATAACATCAGTTTATGGCCCTATAGCGAGAAGGTCTCTGCCACCCGCTCCCACCAGGGACGACGCTGGATCCATGGCCACCACCCTCGTGCGACCCCGCACCACCGTCAGCACCCCCGAGACCGCTCCCCGGGCCCACAAGGCCCTGCGGCAGCTCGGCCCCAACTGGTACGCCTCGATCATGGGCACGGCGATCATCGCCAACGCCGGCGCCACCCTCCCGTACCAGCTCCCCGGCCAGCGCGTGGCCTGCCAGCTCGTCTGGGCGCTGTCCGCCGCCGCACTCGCCGTGCTGCTCACCGCCCGCGCCGGCCACTGGCTCCACCACCGCGACCAGGCCCGCGCCCATCTCCTCGACCCCGCCGTGGCCCCCTTCTACGGCTGCCTCTCGATGGCCCTGCTGGCCGTCGGCGGCGGCACCCTCATCGTCGGCAAGGACCTGATCGGGACCGGCGCGGCCGTGGCCGTCGACGCCGTGCTGTTCACCGCCGGCACCGCGATCGGCCTGGTCATGGCCGTGGTGGTGCCCTACCTGATGGTGGTCCGCCACAAGGTCGAGGCCAGGCAGGCCACCCCCGTCTGGCTGCTGCCCCTGGTCTCCCCCATGGTCTCCGCCGCCCTCGGCCCCCTGCTGATACCCCACCTGCCCGCCGGCCAGCCCCGCGAGGCCATGCTGCTCGCCTGCTACGCGATGTTCGGCCTCAGCCTGCTCGCCACCCTGCTGATGCTCCCCCTGGTCTTCGGCCGGCTGATCCTCGGCGGCCCCCTCCCCCTGGCCCTGACCCCCACCCTGTTCCTGGTGCTCGGCCCCCTCGGCCAGTCCACCACCGCCGTGAACCAGCTCGCCGACATGGCCCCCCAGTCGATCGGCGCCCCCTACGCCGGCGCCCTCGGCGCCTTCGCGGTCGTCTACGGGGTCCCCGTCATGGGCTTCGCCCTGCTGTGGCTGGCCCTCGCCGCGGCCATGCTGGTGCGGGCCGCCCGCAACGGCATGGGCTTCGCGATGACCTGGTGGGCCCTGACCTTCCCCGTCGGCACCTGTGTCACCGGAGCCGCCGGGCTGGCCCGCCACACCGGCCTGACCGCCTTCTCCTGGCTGGCCGCGGCCCTGTTCCTCGGCCTGCTGACCGCCTGGCTCCTCGCCGCCACCCACACCCTGCGGGGCTTGCTCTCGGGCCGACTGCTCGCAGCCTAGCCCGCGGCCGGGTACCCGCCGTCCGGGTCGGGCGGCGGGTACGGCCTTCAGCGCGCCGCGCGCACGGCGTCCGCCAGCAGCTGCGGCGCCTCGGCCAGCGAGGGGCCGTACCAGGTCAGGTGCCGGCCGCTGACCAGGGCCGCCGGGAGGCCTGGGAAGGCCTCCGGGCCGTCCTGTGCGGTGAAGCGGTACGGCTCGTCCGGGAGCACGACCAGGTCGCAGCCCGAGGCCGCGAGCTCCTCCACCGGGATCCTCGGATACCGCTCGGGGTGCCCGGCGTAGACGTTGCGCACGCCCAGCCGGGCGAGCAGGTCGCCCGCGAAGGTGTCCCGGCCCAGCACCATCCACGGCCGCCGCCACACCGGTACGAAGGCCGTCAGATCGGCGGCCGGCTCCACCCGGGCCCACGCGGCCTCGGCGTCCGCGAGCCACCCCGGCCTGGCCAGCCCCAGCACCCCCACCAGCAGCCGGTCCAGCTCGCGCAGGGCCTGCGGGAGGTCGCGCACCTCGGTGACCAGCACCTCCACCCCGGCCGCCCGCAGCGCCGCCAGGTCCGGGGCCCGGTTCTCCTCCTCGTTGGCGATGACCAGGTCCGGGCGCAGCTCCGTGATCGCGCGCACGTCGGGGTTCTTCGTCCCCCCGATCCGCACGGCGCCCCCGAGGTCCCCGGGGTGGGTGCACCAGTCCGTGACCCCGACCAGCAGTCCCGGCGCGCTCTCGGCCACCGCCTCGGTCAGGGACGGCACCAGCGAGACGACCCGCCGCACGCCGCTCAGTGGCCCGGGGACGGCGGCTCGGAGGTCGCGTGGATGTGGTCGCCCACCGCCACCACCAGGATCCGGGTGTCCTCGGTGACGGCCCGCCAGCGGTGCCGGACGCCTCCCGACAGGAACAGCGCGTCGCCGCTCTCCAGCCGGTACGCCCGCCCCTCCGCCTCCACCTGGCAGGCGCCCGCGACCACGTACATCAGCTCGTCGTTGCGGTGCTGGTACTCGCGCCCGGCGTCCTGGTCCCCGGTGAACTCCAGCGCGTGCAGCTGGTGGTGCCCGCGCACGAGGGGCCGTACGCCCGGCACCGGGGTGAGCCCGGATTCGTCACCGGCCCGTACGAGGTCCACCGTGCGCGCGGTGTCGGACGCGGCGAGCAGCTCGACGGCCGTGGTCTCCAGCGCGTCGGCGACCCGTTCCAGGGACCGCATGCTGGGCCGGGCCCGCTCGTTCTCTATCTGGCTCAGGAACGGGACCGACAGCCCGCTGCGCGCCGAGACGGCGGCAAGGGTCAGATGGAGCGCGCGGCGCCGCTTGCGCACGGCCACGCCCACCCGGAGCGGCTCCTTGCCGTCCTTGTCCTTTTCCTTGTCCCTGTCCATGGCCATGCCCTCGGGGCTCTTGTCGTCCAGGCCGTCCGTGCCGTCCCTGCCGTTCATTTCGGGGCTGCCCTCCCCTTGTCCGTCGCACATCGGTGTGCTGTAAGCACCTTACGCAGCAACCGCCCCCCGTTTCGCGTGCACGGGTGTTCCCGTACCGGATCGCTCACGGTCCGTGGCCGTCCGGCGGCCCGTCCGGCGGCCCGTCCGGCGGCCGGTCGGGGTGCGGCATCATCGTCTGCGTGACGACACGACGCCTGATGCTCCTCGACACCGCCTCCCTCTACTACCGGGCCTACTTCGGCGTGCCGGACTCCGTGAAGGCCCCCGACGGCACCCCGGTCAACGCCGTGCGCGGGCTGCTCGACTTCATCGGCCGGCTGGTCCAGGACCACCGCCCCGACGACCTCGTGGCCTGCATGGACGCGGACTGGCGGCCGCACTGGCGGGTGGAGCTGATCCCCTCGTACAAGGCCCACCGGGTCGCGGTGGAGACCGAGACCGGACCGGACGTGGAGGAGACCCCCGACACGCTGGCCCCGCAGGTCCCGATCATCGAGGCGGCGCTGGACGCCTTCGGCATCGCCCGGGTGGGCGTGGCCGGCTACGAGGCGGACGACGTGATCGGCACCCTCACCGCCCGCGCGAGCGGCCCGGTGGACATCGTCACGGGCGACCGCGACCTGTACCAGCTGGTGGACGACTCCCGGCAGCGGCGGGTGCTCTACCCCCTCAAGGGCGTGGGCACGCTCCAGGTGACGGACGAGGCGTGGCTGCGCGAGAAGTACGGCGTGGACGGCCCCGGCTACGCGGACCTCGCCCTGCTGCGCGGAGACCCGAGCGACGGCCTGCCGGGCGTCCCCGGCATCGGGGAGAAGACGGCGGCCAAGCTCCTCGACGCCTACGGCTCGCTCGCCGGGATCATCGCGGCGGTCGACGACCCGAAGTCGAAGCTGACACCCACACAGCGCAAGCGGCTGGACGAATCCCGCCCCTATCTGGCGGTGGCTCCCAAGGTGGTCCAGGTGGCCGCCGACGTCCCGCTTCCGCCCTTCGACCCGGCCCTTCCGGCCGCCCCGGCACAGCCCGAACTCGTCGACGCCCTCGCCCATCGGTGGGGTCTGGGTGGAGCCGTGTCGCGCCTCAGCAGCGCGCTCCGGCCATGAGGTGCTAACTTAGGTAATCCTAAGTTGGTTCAGGGGAGTCAGGGGAGACACCGTGGCAGAAGGACGCGCCCGTTCCGTCGGCACCGCCGTCGTCGTACGCACCGAGCGGCTCACACCGCACATGGTGCGCATCGTTCTGGGTGGTGACGGGCTGGCCGGATTCGGCGCGGGCGAGTTCACCGACCACTACATCAAGATCCTCTTCCCCCCGCAGGGCGTCACGTACCCCGAGCCGTGGGACCTGGAGCGGATCCGCGCCCACTTCCCGCGGGCGCAGTGGCCGAGGCAGCGCGCGTACACCGTACGGAACTGGGACGCCGCGCACCGCGAGCTGACGCTCGACTTCGTCGTCCACGGCGACGAGGGCCTGGCCGGCCCCTGGGCGGCGCGGGTCCAGCCGGGTGAGGTCGTACGGTTCCTCGGCCCGGGCGGCGCGTACGCCCCGGACCCGACGGCCGGCTGGCACCTGCTGGTCGGCGACGAGAGCGCGCTGCCGGCGATCGCGGCGGCGATGGAGCGGATGCCGGCGGGTGCGCGGGTGCACGCCTTCGTGGAGGTCGAGGGCCCCTCGGCCGAGCAGAAGGTCGCCACCCCGGACGGGGTCGTCCCGGTCTGGCTGCACCGCGGCGACCGCCCGATCGGCAAAGCCCTGGTGGAGACGGTCATGGCCCTGGAGTTCCCCTCCACAGACGTCCACGCCTTCGTCCACGGCGAAGCCGGCTTCGTGAAGGACCTCCGCCGCCACCTCCGCCTGGAACGCGGCGTGGCCCGCGAACGCCTGTCCATCTCCGGCTACTGGCGCCTGGGCGAAACGGACGAGGGCTGGCGCGCGATCAAGCGCGACTGGAACGCGGCAGTAGAAGCCGAACAGGACCACGCCACCGCCGCCTAGCCGCCTGCGGCGCCGCCAGCCCCCATCCCAGCCCCGCCTGGGGCTCATTCCGGCCCCGCCGACGCTCGCCATTCCAGCCCCGCCGACGCTTGCCATTCCAGCCCCGCCGGCGTTTGGCATTTCAGCCCCGCCGGCGCTTGAGGCGCGGGGGTTCGGGGGCTGGCCCCCGACAACGGCGCCGCACCACACCCCAGCCCCGCCGGCGCTTGAGGCGCGGGGGCTCGGGGGCAGCGCCCCCGACAACGGCGCCGCGCCCCAGCCAGGCCACCGGCGGAGCCAGCCCGCGCGGATTCGCCCGCCCGGCGGGACAATCACCTCATGCGTACGCGTCGCGCAACCGCCGGGGCCGCGCTGGCAACGGCAGCGGCCGGCACCCTGCTGGCAACCGCAGGGACAACGGCCCCCAGCCCCCCGCCCGCCCCCAAGCCCGCCCTCACCGACGAGGCCGTGGCCAGGGCCGTGGACCGCCTGGACCGCACGGTCCAGGACATGATGCGCCGCACCGGCGTCCCCGGCGTCTCCGTGGCCGTCGTCCACGACGACGAGGTCGTCCACCTCAAGGGCTTCGGCGTCCGCCGCACCGGCGGGAGCGCGGCCGTAGACCCCGACACCGTCTTCCAGATCGCCTCGCTCTCCAAGCCGGTGTCCTCCACCGTCGTGGCCGGCACCCTCACCGGCCCCGACGAGTGGGACCGCCACGTCCCGCTGCCCGGGTTCTCCCTGAAGGACCCCTGGGTCACCGGCCACGTCACGACCGCCGACCTGTTCTCCCACCGCAGCGGCCTCCCCGACCACGCCGGCGACCTCCTCGAGGACCTCGGCTACGACCAGTCGTACATCCTCGACCACCTGCGCCTGGTACCCCTGACCCCGTTCCGCGCGAGCTACGCCTACACCAACTTCGGCCTCACCGCCGCCGCCGAGGCCATCGCCCGCGCCAAGGGCACCAGCTGGCAGAAGCTCAGCGCCGACACCCTCTTCAAGCCCGCCGGCATGACCCGTACGAGCACCGAGTTCTCCGCCTACACGAACTCCCCCGACCGCGCCGTCACCCACGTCAAGAACCCGGACGGCACCTGGAGCCCCCGCTTCGTCCGCGACCCCGACGCCCAGGCGCCGGCCGGCGGCGTCAGTTCCACCGCCCGCGACATGTCCCGCTGGCTGCGCCTCCAGCTCGCCGGCGGCACCCTCGACGGCAAGCGGATCATCCCCGCCGACACCCTGGCCCGCACGCACCTCCCCGAGATCGTCTCGCAGCCGCCCGCGAACCCGGCCGGCCGCACCGGCTTCTACGGCCTCGGCTGGAACGTCTCCTACGACGACGCCGGCCGGCTGCGCCTGAGCCACTCCGGGGCCTTCGAGCTCGGCGCCAACACCAACGTCACCATGCTCCCGCTGGAGCGCCTCGGCATCGTCGTCCTGACCAACGGCGCTCCCGTCGGCCTCGCCGACGCCGTCGCGCTCGACTTCTTCGACTTCGCCGAGCACGGCAAGGCCACCGCCGACTGGCTGGGCCTGGCCGGCTCCCTCTACGAGCAGATGCAGGACGCGGCCCGCTCCCCCACCGACTACTCCGACCCGCCCGCCGCCGCCCGGCCCGCCCAGGACAGCGCCGCGTACACCGGCACCTACGTCAGCCCCTACTACGGCAAGGCCACCGTGACCGCCGACGACAAGGGCGCGCTCACCCTCGCCCTCGGACCGAAGCCGCTGCGCTTCCCGCTCGCCCACTACGACGGGGACACCTTCAGCTTCGAGACCGCCGGCGAGAACGCGGTCGGCCGCACGGGGGTGACCTTCGCCGACGGCACGCTCCGCGTCGAGTACCTGGACGCCGACCACCTGGGCACCTTCACCGAGCAGTAGCGGTGTCCGCATAGCCTGTCCCCGATGAGACGCAGAGCCCAGCCACCCCCTTCTCCCCTCCCCCAGCGCGCCGGCATCGACCCGGTCCGGCTGCGCCTGCCCCCCGACCCGGACGGCGCCTGGCCGGACCTCGGCAGCTACCTCGCCGCGCACTACGCGGGCGGGCCCGGCGCCGAGGCCGTCGCCCGGCTGCTGGCCGCCGGCCGGGTGCTCGGCCCCGGCGGCCGCGTCCTGCACGCGAGCGACCCGTACGAGCCGGGCGGCCACCTGTGGTTCCACCGCGACCTGCCGGTGGAGGCGCCCGTCCCGTTCGCGGTCCGCGTCGTGTACCGCGACGCGCACCTGCTGGTCGTGGACAAGCCGCACTTCCTCGCGACCACCCCGCGCGGCAGCCACGTCACCCAGACCGCCCTCGCCCGGCTCCGCGCGGAGCTGGACCTGCCCGCCCTCAGCCCGGCGCACCGGCTGGACCGGCTGACGGCCGGGCTGGTGCTGTTCAGCGTCCGGCCCGAGGACCGCGGGGCGTACCAGCTGCTGTTCCAGCAGCGCCGCGTGTACAAGGAGTACGAGGCGCTGGCGGCCCACGACCGGGCGCTCGTCTTCCCCCGCACGGTCCGCAGCCGCATCGAGAAGGCCCGCGGGGTCATCGCGGCGACGGAGGTGCCGGGCGCGGAACCCAACGCGGAGAGCCTGGTGGAGCTGACCGCCGCCCGCGAAGGGCTGGGCCGCTACCGGCTGACCCCGCACACGGGCCGCACCCACCAGCTGCGCGTGCACATGAACAGCCTCGGCCTGCCCATCCTGGGCGACCCGGTGTACCCGCAGGTCACCGACCCGGCTCCGGACGACTACCGCAGGCCGCTGCAACTCCTCGCCCGCGTACTGGAGTTCACCGACCCGGTCACCGGCATCGGCCACCGCTTCGAGAGCGGCCGCACCCTCCAGGCCTGGCACGACCGCACCGGCTGGGAACAGGGCCCGGGCGGGAGCGGCGGCTAGGCCGGCGCGTCGCCCCCCAGCGGCCCGGTGCCGCCGACCCCCGCGATGCGCAGCGCCGCATCGGCGGTGGCCTCCGCGAAGACGGCGACCGGCCGTCCGGGATCCGCGCGGTGGATCAGCATGACGCCCTCGATCAGCCCGAAGACGAGGTCGTTGCGCAGCGCCAGCGCGGCCCCGTCGCCGGCCAGCTCGGCGCCCACGCCGGTCCCGTCGAGCAACACCCGGTAGGCGTCCTTGAGTTCGCCGCGCATCCGGCGGAACCGCTCGAAGCGGGCTCCCGCCACCTCGGGCAGCAGGTAGAGCGCCCCCAGGTTGCACGGGCCCCCGCACAGCAGCAGCACGTCGGAGCGGCACAGCTCCCACAGCCGTCGCGCGGCGGGCCGCTCCCCGTCGGCGAGCAGCTGCCGGGCCAGCACCAGCGAGGGTGCGACGGTGGACTCCAGCAGCTCGGCGAGGAGGTCCTCCTTGCCGCCGAAGTAGTGGTACATGGTGGCCTGGCGCATTCCGGCCCGTTCGGCGACCGCCCGCGTGGTGGTCGCCGCGTACCCCAGGGCGGTGAACAGCTCGGCCGCCGCGCAGAGGAACTCCTCGCGCGGCGGCCGGCCGCTCCGCGGTCTCAGCCGGTCGGCACGTGGCCGACCGACCCGTCTCGGCCCTTCGCCCGCTCCCCCACTCATGGGCCGATCGTCGCACACGGCACGTCGATTCGATCATGGCAAGAGATCAGATCGCGCCGTCCCCGCCTTCGGAGGAAGCCCCAACTGCGGCTAGCCGACGGAGCTGTAGGCCACCACACCCCGCAGCAGCGCGTCGACGGCCTTGCGGGCGTTGCGGGCCACCGTGCTGCCGCTGTCGCCCGAGGCCGACGGAGCCGCGGCGGCGACCTGCCCCAGCACGTCGATGACCTGCTTGCACCAGCGCACGAAGTCGCCGGCCGGCATCTCCGCCTCGCGCAGCACCTCGTCCAGGCTCTTGTCGGAGGCCCACTGGTAGGCCGCCCACGCGAAGCCGAGGTCCGGCTCGCGCTGGCCCACGCCCTCCGCCTGGTTGATGCGGTGCTCCTCCTCCAGGGCGTCGAGCCGGCCCCAGATGCGGACCATCTCGCCGAGCGCGGCCTTCGCCGCGCCGCCCGGCACCTTCGGCGCGACCGCGTCGTCGGCCTGGCGTGCCTCGAAGACCAGCGCCGAGACGCACGCGGCCAGTTCGGCCGGGCTCAGGCCCTCCCAGATGCCCGCGCGCAGGCACTCGGAGGCCAGCAGGTCCAGCTCGCCGTAGAGCCGGGCGAGCCGCTTGCCGTGCACGGTGACCTCGTCCTCGCGCAGGTAGTCCAGCTCGGTCAGGAGCGCGTGGATCCGGTCGAAGGTGCGGGCGATGGTGTTCGTCCGTCCCTCGATCCGCCGCTCCAGCTGCTGGGTGTCCCGCTTGAGCCGGTGGTAGCGCTCCGCCCAGCGGGCGTGGTCCTCGCGCTCGTCGCAGCCGTGGCAGGGGTGCGCCCGCAACTCCGCCCGGAGCCGGGCGATCTCGCGGTCGTCGGCCGCCGCGGCCCGGCCGCGCCCGCGCCGTTCGGGCGGGATGTGCCCGGCCTTGGAGCGCAGTTGGGAGGCCAGGTCCCGACGGGACTGCGGGGAGCGGGCGTTGAAGGTCTTGGGGATCCGCATCCGGTCGAGCGCCTCCACCGGGACCGGGAAGTCGATCGCGGCGAGCCGCTTGACCTGCCGCTCGGCGGTGAGCACGAGCGGGCGCGGGCCCTCGGCGTACTCGTACCCGCGGTGCCCGTTGACCCGCCCGGCCGGCACGCCCGGGTCCAGGACCAGCGCGAGCCCGGCGAACTTGCCCGTCGGCACGTGGATGATGTCGCCCGGCTTGAGCTTCTCCAGCGAACTGGCCGCCTGCACCCGCCGCTGCGCCGCGCCCTGCTTGGCCAGCTCGGTCTCGCGGTCCTTGAGGTCCCGGCGCAGCTGCGCGTACTCCTCGAAGTCGCCGAGGTGGCAGGTCATGCCCTCCCGGTAGCCGTCGAGGCCCTCCTCGTTGCGCTGCACCTGCCGGGAGATCCCGACGACCGAGCGGTCGGCCTGGAACTGCGCGAAGGAGGTCTCCAGCAGCTCGCGCGAGCGGTGCCGCCCGAACTGGCTGACCAGGTTCACGGCCATGTTGTAGGACGGCTTGAAGCTGGAGCGCAGCGGATACGTACGGGTGCCCGCGAGCCCGGCGAGGGCCGCCGGGTCCATGCCCCGCTGCCACAGCACCACCGCGTGGCCCTCGACGTCGATCCCGCGCCGTCCGGCCCGGCCGGTGAGCTGCGTGTACTCGCCGGGGGTGATGTCGGCGTGCTGCTCGCCGTTCCACTTGACCAGCTTCTCCAGGATGACCGTGCGCGCGGGCATGTTGATGCCCAGGGCCAGGGTCTCGGTGGCGAAGACGGCCTTGACCAGGCCCCGTACGAAGAGCTCCTCCACGACCTCCTTGAAGGTGGGCAGCATGCCCGCGTGGTGCGCGGCGATGCCCCGCTCCAGGCCTTCGAGCCACTCGTAGTAGCCCAGGACGTGCAGGTCCTCGTGGGGGATGGAGGCGGTCCGCGCCTCGACGATCTCGCGGACCCGCAGGCGGGCGGCGTCGTCGTTGAGCCGCAGGCCCGCATACAGGCACTGCTGGACGGCGGCCTCGCAGCCGGCCCGGCTGAAGATGAAGTTGATGGCGGGCAGCAGCCCGTCGCCGTCGAGGCGGGCGATGACCTCGGGCCGGGAGGGGGTCCAGATCCGGCCGCGGGAGCGCCGCTCGCGCTCGCGGTCCGCCTCGCGGACCATCTTTCCGCGCCGCCGGTCCTTGGGGCTGTAGGTGCGGCTGTTCTCTTCGCGCGCCATCCGCAGCAGGTCGGGATTGACCTCGCGGCGGGCGGAGCCGCGGCCTCCGTGGTCGGACTCCTCCTCGAAGAGGTCGAAGATCCGCCGGCCGGCCATGACGTGCTGCCACAGCGGTACGGGCCGCTCCTCCGAGACGATCACCTCGGTGTCGCCGCGCACGGTGTCCAGCCAGTCGCCGAACTCCTCGGCGTTGGACACGGTCGCGGACAGCGACACCAGGGTCACCGACTCGGGGAGGTGGATGATCACTTCCTCCCACACGGCTCCGCGGAACCGGTCGGAGAGGTAGTGCACCTCGTCCATCACGACGTACCCGAGGCCGCGCAGCGACTGGGAGCCCGCGTACAGCATGTTGCGGAGCACCTCGGTGGTCATCACGACCACCGGCGCCTCGGAGTTGACGCTGTTGTCGCCGGTCAGCAGGCCCACCTTGTCGGCGCCGTAGCGCTTGACGAGGTCGGCGTACTTCTGGTTCGACAGGGCCTTGATGGGCGTCGTGTAGAAGCATTTGCGGCCCTGCTGGAGGGCCAGGTGCACGGCGAACTCGCCGACGATCGTCTTGCCCGAGCCGGTCGGAGCGGCCACCAGGACGCCCTTGCCCGCCTCCAGAGCCTTACAGGCCTCGACCTGGTACGGATCCAGGTCGAATGCGTACATCTCGCGGAAGGGCGCCAGCGCGCTGGCCTCTTCGGCGGCGCGGATCCGGGCAGCGGCGTACCGCTCGGCCGGTGAGAGTTCTTCGGTCATCTTGAGTTCGAGCCTACCCGCCACCTCTGACAACAGTCGCGATCATTTAAGTGAGCAGGCGCAGGGCCCCGGGGACGCACTCGGCGGTCACCGGGAGCGGCCCGACCGGCTCCCCGTCGGCCTAGGCGGTGAGCCCGGCGGCCTCCAGGGTGACGGTGCGGGCCCGGTGGACGGTCACCTTCGGGTGGCCGAGGTGGGTCCCCTTGTAGACCCGCGGGAACACGGTGAGCAGGGTGGCCTCGGTCTCGATGACCGGGCCGTCGTCGAGGGTGATCCGGTACGGGAACGGCCGGAAGGCGGCCAGCTCCGCGATCATCGCCAGGTCGTACTTGAACCGCCGGTCGGCAGCCGCATCCGGTTGCCCCGGTCGTTGACCTTGGAGTCGAAGCCGGAGCACAGCACGGTCCCGTACCAGGTGTCCCGCACCCGGCCGAGGTCGATCTCGCGGATCCGCCCCTCCTTGAGGGCCGCCGCGGCCAGCCGCCCGGCCCGCTCGGGCTCCCGTACGGGCAGTCCCAGCGCCCGCGCGAAGTCGTTCCCGGTGCCGACGGCGACCACCCCGAGCGGTACGTCGGTCCCGGCCAGGGCCTGGAGGGCCAGCGAGACCATGCCGTCGCCGCCCACCGCGATCACCGCGCCGGTGCCCTCGCGGACGGCGGCGCGCAGCCGGGCCAGGGCGTCGGGGGCGTCGGCTCCGACGACGCTGCGTACGGAGAGGCCGGCGGCCCGCAACGCGGAAGCGGCCGGTTGCGCGGCGTGCGCGCCCCGGCCGCGTCCCGCGGTGGGATTGACGAAGAGGGTGATCTCGGAAGTCACCCGCGCGGGGGCACCTCCCAGCGGTAGCTGGGGGCGTACCTGTCAGGTGGCGTCGTCGTAACCGTTGATCCGCTGACGGCCGCCGTCCGCCTGGCCGGGCAGCGCGGCGGGCGGGGGCACCGCTTCCATCTCGCCGATCGGCGCCGGGGTGAGGTCCAGCTCGGCGGCTTCGTCGTCGTCGAGGCCCGCGTCCGGGTCGTTGCGCCTGCGCCTGCGGTCGTTGACCAGGCAGACGGCGAGCGCGATGAAGTAGAGGGCCACGATCGGGGCGGCCAGCGACAGCATGGTGAGCGGGTCACCGGTGGGCGTCGCGAAGGCGGAGAAGACGGTGATGCCGAGCACCATGGCCCGCCACCAGCCCGCCAGCCGCTTCGCGGTCAGCACCCCGGTGAAGTTCAGCAGGATCAGCAGCAGCGGCAGCTCGAAGGCGAGGCCGAAGACGACGACCATGCGCGTGATCAGGTCGAGGTAGTCGTCGACCGGGAGCAGGTTGCGCGTGTGCTCGGGGGTGAAATCCAGCAGGATCGTCGCGGTCTGCGGGAGGACTTTGTACGCGAGCACGGCGCCGGCACCGAACAGCGGGGCACCGATCGCGACGAAGCTCATCGCGTACTTCTTCTCGTGGCCGTGCAGCCCCGGGGCGGTGAACGCCCACAGCTGGTACAGCCACACCGGGGCGGAGAGCACCACACCGGCGGCGAGCGACACCTTCAGAGCGATCGAGAAGGGTGCGATCAGGCCGTTCACCGTCATGTCGGCGCAGGGCTTGCCGTTGCGCTGCGAGACCACCCCGTCGGTGCAGCCGACGGAGTCCAGCATCGGCCTCAGCATGAAGTCGATGAGCTCCTTGTAGAAGAAGGCCGCCACGACGGTGATCACGAGGATCGCCAGGACCGACTTCAGCAGACGGTTTCTCAGCTCACGCAGGTGCTCGACGAGAGGCATGCGCCCTTCGGCGTCCTTGGCCTGTCGTCCTTGCTTCTCCTGCTTGCGGGCAGACTTGAGCAACCCACGTCCCTTGTCTCGTTGCAGATGACTGGCGTGTCCGGCTTGCGTCAGCCCTGGGTGGTGCGGTTCGGCTCGTTGACGGGCCGGGAGCTGGTGACGTCACCGGGCGCGGCCTGGATGGTGCGCGGGGCGACGGGCTGCTGCGCGGCCTGGTCGGCGGCCGGCGCGGCGGTGGCCGCGTCCTCCGCTTCGCCGTCCTTCTTCATGGCCTTCGCCTCGCTCTTGAGGATGCGGGCCGACTTGCCGAGGGAACGGGCCATCTCGGGGAGCTTCTTGGCGCCGAACAGCAGCACGATGACAGCGATGATCAGAAGGATCTCAAGGGGCTTCAGATTGCCGATCATGTGTGTCTTCCTTCTCACCGAAGCGGCTGGTTGTGGTGGCTGTGGACGGCTCGGACACAGATCCGGTAACCGCTCAGGCAAGGATCGTAACCCCCGGGGGTAAACGCACGGCAATCCCCCGGGATATCCCCGCTTGCGCGCGGGGCCATTGTTCACACCCCGTTCGCACCGGTTCATCCCGCTTTACGGCCGCACGCCACGGCCCGCCCGGGCAAGATCGGCCGAGGCCCGCTCGAGGTCCTCCGACGCGTCCGCGATCCGCCGGCTGGCCACCGCGACCTGCCCGGAGAGCCGGCGGACCTCCACGAACACGCGTACGGCGGGCACGGCGAGGACGGCGATCCCGAGGAAGCCCAGGGCAATTGCGAACATCGGCCACAGCATGGGACGAGCCTAGGCCACCGGGCGGCTCAGACGCTGCGCAGGGTGCTCACGCCGCCGCCGGTCAGCAGTTCCACGATGCGCTCGCCCGCGGGTTTGCGGACGGACGCGGCGCACCGCGGGCAGGTGAAGGAGTAGAAGGTGGTCCGCCGGCTGCCGCCGATGACCAGCCGCAGGGCGCCCGCGTCCAGCTCGAAGCGGGCGCGGCAGTCGGGACACGCCGCCTTGAAAGAGACAGACCCTGATGACACTGACGTAGCCGACATCGACCGCCGCTCCCCTCAGACCTGTTCCCCGTACCCCGCCAGCGCCTCCCGGGCCGCGCTGCGCGCACTGTCCGCCAGCTCCGCGGGGGCCACGATCCGCCCCTCGCGGCCCAGCCGCAGCGCGAGCCTGCGCAGCGAGGCCGGGTCCGGGCTGCGCAGCGTGATCCGCAGGCCGCCGCCGGGCAGCTCCTCGGCGCTGTCGTGGGGGTAGTACTCGGCCACCCAGCGCCCGCCGGGCCCGACCTCGACCACCACCTCCGGGTCCTCGGCGGCCGGCTGGACCAGCCCCTCGGACAGGTCGCGCGGCTCGATGGCGGGCGGCTCGGCCCGCTCGTCCAGCAGCCGGATCTCGGCGACCCGGTCGAGGCGGAAGGTGCGCCGGGCCTCGGAGAGGTGGCACCACCCCTCCATGTACGTGTGCCCGACCGCGAAGAGCCGGATCGGGTCGACCTTGCGCTCGGTGAGCTCGTCGCGCGCCGGCGAGTAGTACCGCAGCCACAGCCGGCGGCGCTCCGCGATGGCCCGGTCGACGTCCGCGAAGACCCCGCCCTCCGATTCGAAGGTCACCGACAGCCGGGAGCTGGCCCCGGCGGCCTCGCCCGCCGCGGCCTCCAGCTTGGCGGTGGCGCGCAGCAGCGCGTCCCGGTCGCCCTCGCGCAGCCCCGGCAGGGTGGCCACCGCGCGGGCGGCGACCAGCAGCGCGGTCGCCTCGTCGGCGGCCAGCCGCAGCGGCTCGGCGGTGGACTCGCCCGAGGCGTCGGGATTGCGCCACCAGATCCGCTCGCCGTCGGTGTCGATGTCGAGCAGGTCCCCGCCGCGGAAGCTGGTGCCGCACATGGGCAGCACGTCGAGGTCCGAGATCAGCTCGTCCTCGGTGATCCCGAAGGCGCGCGCGACGTCGGCGACGTGCGCGCCCGGGCGCTCGCGCAGATACGTCACCAGGGACAGCATCCGGCGGGTCTGGTCGATGGCGTTGGCAGCCATGGTGGTACGTCTCCCCCTCAGGGCGTAGCTCACAGGTGTTCCGGGTCAGCCCTGGGCGACGGCGCGCAGCCGGTCCACCACGTCCGCCCGCAGATCGGCCGGTTCCACGACCACCACGTCCGGGCCGAACTCCACGAGCCAGGCGTCCAGCCCGTGCCCGTACGGGATCTCCAGCTCGTCCCAGCCGTCCCCGCCCTCGCGCACCGCGGTGGCCTTGGCCCGCAGCGGGTAGCCCGCCCCGGCGCGCAGCCGGATCAGCGCGGAACGCTCCGCGCTCTCCCCGGCCCAGCTCGCCACGGTCTCCCGTACGGTCACCACGTCCGGCACCTCGGCGGTGTAGCGGCCCGCGCGGGAGCGCACCTTGCCGGTGATCCGCGAGAGCCGGAACACCCGCTCCGCCCCGCGGTCCCGATCGAATCCGGCCAGGTACCAGTGCCCGCGCCAGCACTCCAGCGCCCAGGGCTCCACCTGCCGGGTCCCGGGCGTGGCGGCGGTGGACTTGCGGTAGTCGAAGACCACCGGCCGGCGGTCCCGGCAGGCCAGCATCAGCGGCTCGAAGGCCGCCTCGTGGACCGGGATGCGCGGCTCGATGGCACTGTGCTGCCCCTCGTACGGGTCCCCCGCCTCCGGCATGCCCCCGGCGCGCAGCTTCTGCAGGGCGCCGCTGGCGGCCCCGGCGAGCCGGGCCTGCTGCCACACCTTCGCCGCCAGGCCCAGGGCCGCGGCCTCCTCGGCGTCCAGGGAGACGGGAGGCAGCCGGTTGCTGTCCCGGCGGGCGAGGTAGCCGATCTCGCCCTCCAGGTTCTCCACCGTCTCGATGACGAGGCCGAGTTCCCGCAGATCGTCCTTGTCCCGCTCGAACATGCGGTTGAAGGACTCGTCGTTGCCGGCTTCCAGGTAGGCCTCGATGGAACCGCGCAACTCCCGCTTGCTCAGCGGCCGTCGGGTCCCCAGAAGGCACAGCGCCAGATTCATCAGCCGCTCGGCCTTGGCAATCGCCATCGACGCCGTTCCCCCGTTCTCGACACACACTCGTGAGCGCTGACCGTACCGTCCCGGCGGTCCCGGACAAAAGCGAGGGCCCCCGCCTCACGGCGGGGGCCCACAGCGTGCGCGTCCTCGGTATCAGACGGCGATCAGGTCGCAGACGAAGATCAGCGTCTCGCCCGGGGCGATCACGCCGCCGCCCGCGCCGCGGTCGCCGTAGGCGAGGTGCGCGGGGATGACCAGCTGCCGGCGGCCGCCGACCTTCATGCCCTGGATGCCCTGGTCCCAGCCCGTGATGACCTGGCCGGCACCCAGCTTGAAGTCCAGCGGCGCCCCGCGGTTCCAGGACGCGTCGAACTCCTCGCCGGTGGAGAGGGCCACACCCACATAGTGGACCTTGACGAAGTCACCGGCCTTGGCCTCGGCGCCGTCGCCCTCCCAGATCTCCTTGATCACCAGGTCGGCCGGAACGCCGCCCTCGTAGAAGTCGATCTCGGGCTTCTCGAGCTTGTCGCTCACGGAACTGCTCCTCATACGTACGAACGGGGGCCCAACCGGAACAGTCTTACATCACCGCGAGGATGTCGAGGCTGAAGACCAGCGTCGACTTCGCCGGGATGGTCCCCTGCTCCTTGTCGCCGAAGGCCAGGTCCGGCGGGATGACCAGCAGGATGCGGCTGCCGACCTTCTTGCCGATGAGGCCTTCCTTCAGACCCTTGACCGACAGCTGCTCCATCGGCCAGGTGACCGTCGTGTCGGTGGTGTACGTGCTCTCGAAGGTCTTGTCGTCCTTCCAGGTCTTGCCGTTGAACTTGACCACGACGTTGTCGGTGTCCTTCACCACGGCACCGTCGCCCTCGAGGACGTAGTTCGAGACCAGCTTGGACGGCTCGGCGGTGTCCTTCGGAACGGTCACGGCGACTTCCTTGCCGTCCGTGTTCGTGCCGACCTTGGGCAGGTCCTTGTTGTCCTGGGCGACCTCCTTGCCCGTGGCCGAGGCCGGGACGGAGGTGCCCTTGACGATGTCCACGACGAAGACCAGCGTGGCGTTCGGCTTGATCTTGTCGCCCGAGCCCTGCTCGCCGTAGCCGAGCGCCGGCGGGATGACGAGCTCGACGCGGCTGCCGACCTTCTGGCCCTCCAGGCCCTGGTCCCAGCCCTTGATGACCATGCCCGCGCCGATGGTCACGTCGAACGGCTTGCCCTTGCCGAAGCTGGCATCGAACGGCTCCTTGCCGTCCCACACCTGCCCGAGGTAGTTCACCTGGGCGATGTCGCCCTTCTTCAGCGCCGGGCCGTCGCCCTCGCTGACGGTCTCCACCTTCAGGTCCTTGGGCGGTTCGCCCTTCCCCTGGGACAGGGTGGGCGTCTCCCCGAACTTGGCGCCCTTGGTGATCGCGGGCACCCCGTTCTTCATCTGGGCGGAGTCGGAGCCGCTGTCATCGCCACACGCCGCTGTCGACAGCAGCAGCAGGGGTACGACAAGCAGGCCGGCAAGTCGGCGCACGTGTTCCTCAGATCTCAGACGGCAAGGCGGTCGCCCGCCACTCTAAGCCGTGGGAAGGGCCCCGTACGAGACCGCACGAGGCCCTGCCCAAGATCGGTGCTATGTCACACCACGCACTCACATGCCGGCGATCAGCTTCTCCACCCGGTCGTCCACCGACCGGAACGGGTCCTTGCACAGCACCGTCCGCTGCGCCTGGTCGTTCAGCTTCAGGTGGACCCAGTCCACCGTGAAGTCCCGCCGCTGCTCCTGCGCCCGCCGGATGAAGTCACCGCGCAGCCGCGCCCGCGTCGTCTGCGGAGGCACCGACTTGCCCTCGAAGATCTTGAGGTCGTTGCAGATCCGCGCCGCCTGCCCCTTGCGCTCCAGCAGGTAGTACAGCCCGCGCCGGCGGTGGATGTCGTGATACGCGAGGTCTATCTGGGCCACCCGCGGATTCGACATGGTCATGTTGTGCTTGGCCCGGTACCGCTCGATCAGCTGGTACTTCATGACCCAGTCGATCTCGGTCCCGATCCGGTCCAGGTCCTCCGCGTCGATCGCGTCCAGCGTGCGGCCCCACAGCTCCAGCACCTGGTCCACCACACCGGTGCGGATGCCCCGGCGCTCGGCGAAGTCCACGGCCTTGTCGTAGTACTCCCGCTGGATCTCCAGCGCCGAGGCCTCCCGGCCGCTCGCCAGGCGCACCTTGCGCTGACCGGTGATGTCGTGGCTGACCTCGCGGATCGCCCGGATCGGGTTCTCCAGGGTCAGGTCCCGCATCACCGTGCCCGCCTCGATCATGCGCAGCACCAGGTCGGTGGCCCCGACCTTGAGCAGCATGGTCGTCTCGGACATGTTCGAGTCGCCCACGATCACGTGCAGCCGACGGTAGCGCTCGGCATCCGCGTGCGGCTCGTCCCGGGTGTTGATGATCGGCCGCGAACGCGTCGTCGCGGAGCTGACGCCCTCCCAGATGTGCTCGGCCCGCTGGCTCACGCAGTAGACCGCGCCCCGAGGCGTCTGGAGCACCTTGCCCGCACCGCAGATCAGCTGCCGCGTGACGAGGAAGGGAATGAGAATGTCCGCCAGGCGGGAGAATTCCCCGTGCCGGGCCACCAGGTAGTTCTCGTGGCAGCCGTACGAGTTGCCCGCCGAGTCGGTGTTGTTCTTGAAGAGGTAGACGTCGCCCGCGATTCCCTCCTCGTGCAGGCGGCGTTCGGCATCGACGAGCAGTCCTTCGAGAATGCGCTCGCCGGCCTTGTCGTGCGTGACCAGCTCGGTCACGTTGTCGCATTCGGGAGTTGCATATTCCGGATGCGAACCCACGTCAAGGTACAGACGGGCGCCGTTCCGCAGGAAGACATTGCTGCTGCGGCCCCATGACACAACACGGCGGAAGAGGTAGCGCGCCACTTCGTCAGGAGACAGTCGGCGCTGTCCCCTGAACGTGCACGTGACGCCGTACTCGTTCTCCAGCCCGAAAATGCGGCGGTCCATGACTGAACATTACGCCTTCTGCCCTCTTCTGAAACCGGGTTCGAGAGCGCCATTTCGATCAGTTTCCGCCGACCGCCCCGACACACCCGGGCATCCGGCCGCCCACCCGGCCCCCGATCAGCCCTCCGCCCGCACCCCCGACGACGCCTGCGCCCCATCCCCGGACGACCCGTCAGACGACCCCGCCACCGCCCGGCTCCGGCCCGCAGTTGCCAGCGCCCGCTGAGTCACCATCAGCACCAGCAGCGCCGCGAAACCCGCCACGCTCGCCACCGCGAACCCCTCCGCCGTACCGCCCAGCTCCACCGCCGGACCGGCCGCCGCCGTACCGATCGCCGCACCCACACCGAAGAACGTCACCAGCCACGAGAACGCCTCCGTCACCGTCCCCGCCGGCGCGTGCCGGTCCACCACGATGAACGCACACGCCAGCGCCGGCGCCAGGAACACACCCGCCACCGCCGCCAGCACCGTCATCGCCACCGGCCCGGGCGTCAGCATCAGCGGCAGATAGCACACCGCCAGCAGCGCCACCAACAGCCGCAGCCGCCGCTCCGGAGCACCCGCCCACTCACGGGCCCCGTAGAACACACCGCCGATCAGCGCACCCAGCCCCAGCGCCGCCATCAGCCACCCGTACACCGCCTGGTTCCCGTGGTCGTCCGCGTACGCCACGCCCGCCACCGTGATCGACCCCAGAGCCGTCCCCACGAAGAAGAACGCGCCCAGCAGCGCCAGCAGACCCCGCGACCGCAGCGCCCCCAGCCAGTGCGCCTCGCGCGGCGCCGAACGCCACGTCCGCGACGGCTCGCTCACCACCACCGACAGCGCACCCAGCACCCCGATCGCGTTCAGCGCCAGCAGCGCCCCGGCCGGCGACCACACCGCCACGAACAGCGTCACCAGCAGCGGACCGACCGTGAACATGACCTCCTGGGCCACCGCGTCCATCGCGTACGCAGCGTGCACGCGCTCCTGCTTCCCGCCCAGCACCCCCGGCCACAGCGCCCGCAGCCCGCCCTCCAGCGGAGGCGTGAACAGCCCCGCGACCACCACCGCGGCGTACGCGGCCGCCACCGGCGAGGTACCCGCCACCGCCAGCCACACCATGCCCAGCGCGGACAGCACCGCGGCCGGCAACTGGACGCGCGGCTGCCCGTACAGGTCCACCGCCCGCCCCAGCAGCGGCTGGCCCACCGCGTTCGCCACCCCGTACGCGGCGGCCAGCGCCCCCGCCAGGCTGTAGCTGCCGCCCTCGGCCCGCGTGAACAGCACGATCGCGATGGGCGCCGTGGCATTGGGCAGCCGGCCTATGAGCGTGCCCACCAGCAGCCTCGCGGCATGCCGGGTCCTGAGCAGCTCCGCGTATCCCGCGGCCATGAACGCCCCTTCCGCCCGGAACCAGCCGGGAGTACCCAAGTAATACGTATAACGTGACCCGTCATACGTACCATGTCCACAGCTCACCGGTCCACCCAGCACAACCCGCGACCACCCCGCCACCCCCCGCCGACCACGCACCACAGGAGCCCGTGTGACGAGACCCACCAGCCGGGACGTCGCCACCGCCGCCGGGGTCTCCCAGGCCACCGTCTCCCTCGTCCTCGGCGACAAATGGCACGGCCGCGTCTCCCCCCGCACCGCCGACCACGTCCGCGAAACCGCCTCCCGGCTCGGCTACCGCCCCAACCTCGCCGCCCGCAACCTCCGCCTCGGCACCACGCGCACCGCCCTCCTCGTCGTCCCCGCCCTCACCAACGAGTTCTTCGCCCGCGTCTACACCGGCGCCGCCCGCATCGCCGCCGAACACGGCTTCGGCGTCGTCCTCTACCCCTCCCCCGACGGCACCGGCCCCGCCCGCGACCCCTTCGCCTCCGCCCGCGCCGCCCTCGACGGCGTCATCGCCTCCTCCATGGCCGCCCACGCCCTCGACGCCCTCGGCGGCGACGGCCTCCCCCTCGTCATGCTCGACAGCGACCCCACCGCCACCACCGCCGCGGCCCACGTCAACCTCGCCATGGCCGACGGCGTGCGCCAGGTCACCGAACACCTCCTCGCCCACGGCCACCGGCGCTTCCTCCACCTCGCCTCCGCCGTCGACTCCTGGACCTTCGACATCCGCGCCGAAGCCCTCAGCGCCCGCCTCCGCCCCCACGCCGAGCTGCGCACCGTACGGGCCCCGCTCACCGTGGACGGCGCCCGTACGGCCATGGAGGCGGCCCTCGCGGCCCCCGGAGACCGGCCCACCGCCATCGTCTGCGACGACGACATCCTCGCCGCCGGCGCCTGCAAGGCCGCCCGCCGCCTCGGCCTGCACGTCCCCGCCGACCTCTCCGTCACCGGCTTCGACGACCTCGCCCTGGCCACCGCCGTCGAACCCGAGCTCACCACCGTCCGCCTCCCCGCCGAACGCGTCGGCGAACAGGGCATGAGCGCCCTCCTCGCCGTCCTCGACGGCACCCCCTGGACCGCCCCCGACATCCCCGTAGAACTCGTCGTCCGCGACTCCTCCGGCCCCGCCCCCACCCCCTGAACACGACGAAGCCCCGGCCCGCCCACACAGGGCGAACCGGGGCCTCACACGAACCGGCGACTACTACTCCGCCTCGTCCTCCGGAGCCTCGTCGTTCGACACGGCATCGGCCTGCGCCGCCGCCGGAACATCCGCCTCCAACAGCCTCGACAGCTGCCGGCCCCGGATCCGCTTGAACTTCCGCTGCTGCGACCGCGTCCGGTCCAGCACCGCGACCTCCAGCCGCTCCGCCGGAATCGCCTTGTCCGCGCCATTGGCCTGACTGGACAGCGCCTGCACCGCCAGCTTCAGCGCCTCCGACAGCGTCATCCCGTCCTGGTGCCGCTGGTCCAGGAAGGTGCTGATCTGCTCCGCGTTGCCGCCAACCGCGACCGAACCGTGCTCGTCCACGATCGACCCGTCGTGCGGAAGCCGGTAGATCTGGTCCCCGGCCGCGGTCGCACCGACCTCGGCCACCACCAGCTCCACCTCGTACGGCTTCTCCCCGGCACTGGAGAAGATCGTGCCGAGCGTCTGCGCGTACACGTTCGCCAGCCCACGGGCCGTCACATCGTCACGGTCATAGGTGTACCCGCGCAGATCCGCGTACCGCACACCGCCGATCCGCAGGTTCTCGTACTCGTTGTACTTGCCGGCGGCCGCGAAGCCGATCCGGTCGTAGATCTCGCTGAACTTGTGCAGCGCACGGGACGGGTTCTCGCCGACGAACACGATGCCGTCGGCGTACTGCAGCACGACGAGGCTGCGGCCGCGCGCGATGCCCTTCCGGGCGTATTCCGCCCGGTCGGCCATGGCCTGCTGGGGTGACACATAGAACGGAGTCGACACCGGCTGTCCGTCCCTTTCTTCTGGGCTCCTACAGGGAGACGGATGGTCAGAGCAGGGCGGCGCGCGGGCCGTCGGGCTGCTCAAGACGGCGGTTGGTGACCGTACGGGCGAGTTCCTGCGACTCCTCGTCCGTCAGCCTGCGGAATCCCTCGTCCGTGATGACGGTGACGATCGGATAGATGTGGCGGTACAGGTCCGGCCCACCGGTCGCCGAGTCGTCGTCGGCGGCGTCGTACAGCGCCTGCACGACCAGCGTGGTGGCCTGCTCCTCCGTCAGATCGGGGCGGAAGAGCTTCTTCATCGAACCGCGGGCGAAAATCGATCCCGACCCGGTGGCGGCGTAGCCGTGCTCCTCGGAGCGGCCGCCCGTCACGTCGTAGGAGAAGATCCGGCCCTTCTCCTTGGCCTCGTCGTACCCCGCGAACAGCGGTACGACGGCCAGCCCCTGCATGGCCATGCCCAGATTGCTCCGGATCATGGTGGACAGGCGGTTCGCCTTGCCCTCCAGCGAGAGAGTCGTCCCCTCCACCTTCTCGAAGTGCTCCAGCTCGAGCTGGAACAGCTTCACCATCTCCACGGCCAGGCCGGCCGTACCGGCGATGCCGACGGCGGAGTACTCGTCGGCCGGGAACACCTTCTCGATGTCCCGCTGCGCGATCATGTTCCCCATGGTCGCGCGCCGGTCACCGGCGAGGACGACCCCGCCGGGGAAGGTGGCGGCCACGATGGTCGTCCCGTGCGGCGCCTCGACGACACCTTCCGGCAGCTTGCGGTTGCCGGGCAGCATCTCGGGCGAGTGCGCGCCCAGGAAGTCCATGAAGGACGACGACCCCGGCGTCAGGAAGGCTGCCGGTAGACGCCCTGTGCCACGATTGTTGGCTTCCACGCGTTTCCCTCCAGGTATGAGATGGCCCGCTGGATGGTGCCGGGATCGTCTCCCAACAGTCCGATAGCCGTATTGCAGTTGAAGCACAGTACGCCACGGACCCTACCCGTCTCGTGACAGTGATCCACATGCACGGCCGGAGCCTCTTGGCAGATACAGCAGAGCCCGCCCTGCGCTGCGATGATTTCGTCACGTTGGGCTTCGGTAAGGCCGCACGACCGCTTGAGGTGACCAATCCGACCGTCGACGACTCGGCACGCCTTGCAACGCGTCGCCAAACCATCAACGGCTGACTTGTTGCGATGCCACTCGGAGATCGGCTTCGCCTCACCACACCCGAGGCAATGCTTATAGCCATCCCTGGCGGCCAGCCTGGGCTGCCTGCCCATGCCCTCCTCGCGCTTGCGTTGAGATTCGGCACCGCAGTCACGGCAATGCCGTTGCAGTCCGTCCAGATTCGCTCGCTTGGGAGCGAACTCCCGATGCGGCTTCTCCTCACCGCATCGGGTGCATCGCTTCGTTCGCCCCGCCTCGACCGACTCCACGCTCACCTTCGAATCGAAGGCAGACTGGCTCTACTGCCCACCTTTTTGAACGAATGACCGCACGAAATCCTCGGCATTCTCCTCGAGGACATCGTCAATCTCGTCAAGTACGGAGTCGACGTCGTCGGAGAGCTTTTCCTGGCGCTCCTTGAGGTCGGTCGATTCCTCGACCGCCGCCTCCTCGACCTCCTCGGTCGAGCGCGTCGCCTTCTGCTGTCCGCCGCCGGTGTCCTTGGTCGCCATGTCTACCTCACCCCGCTCGGTTCGCACGCTCACGTCGAGGGACCCCGGGAATTCGGGATCCCTCAAGATCAGACCCTACGTCCGACCCTACAAGGAGGGTCTGACATTCGTCCTCGTACTTTCACAACGTCCGGCTGTCTTCATGATTCCCGGACCGGAGGCCTTTCAGGCCCCGCTCAGCGCCCCGAAAGCACCCGCACCAGATCCTCCGCCGTGCGGCACCGGTCCAGGAGCTCCTTGACGTGCGCCCGGGTGCCCCGCAGGGGCTCCAGCGTCGGGACCCGCTGGAGCGAGTCGTGCCCCGGCAAGTCGAAGATCACCGAGTCCCAGGAGGCCGCGGCCACGTCGTCCGCGTACTGCTCCAGGCAGCGGCCGCGGAAGTACGCCCGGGTGTCCTCCGGCGGCTTGCTCCGGGCCCGCTCCACGTCCGGCTCGGCCACCAGCCGCTGCATCTTGCCGCGGGCCACCAGGCGGTTGTACAGGCCCTTCTCCGGCCGTACGTCCGAGTACTGGAGGTCCACCAGGTGCAGCCGCGCCGCGTCCCAGCCCAGCCCGTCCCGGCGCCGGTAGCCCTCCAGGATCTCTCGTTTGGCGATCCAGTCGAGCTCGCCCGACAGGCTCATCGGGTTGGTCTCCAGCCGGCCCAGCACGTCCTCCCAGCGGCTCAGCACGTCCGCGGTCTGGTCGTCCACGTCCGACCCGAACCGCTCCTCCACGTACTTCCTGGCCAGCTCGAAGTACTCCATCTGGAGTTGTACGGCGGTGAGCGTCCGGCCGCTGCGCAGCGTGATCAGGTGTTTCAGGTCCGGGTCGTGCGAGACCTGGTGCAGGGTGCGCACCGGCTGGTCGATGGCGAGGTCGACGTTGATGAACCCGTCCTCGATCATGGACAGGACCAGGGCCGTGGTGCCGAGCTTGAGGTACGTGGAGATCTCGGACAGGTTCGCGTCGCCGATGATCACGTGCAGGCGGCGGTACTTCTCGGCGTCCGAGTGGGGTTCGTCGCGGGTGTTGATGATGGGCCGCTTCAGGGTGGTCTCCAGGCCGACCTCGACTTCGAAGTAGTCGGCGCGCTGGCTGATCTGGAAGCCGTGTTCGCGGCCGTCCTGGCCGATCCCCACGCGTCCGGCGCCGGTCACGACCTGGCGGGAGACGAAGAAGGGGGTCAGGTGGCGCACGATCTCCGAGAAGGGGGTCTCCCGCTTCATCAGGTAGTTCTCGTGGGTGCCGTAGGAGGCGCCCTTGTTGTCGGTGTTGTTCTTGTAGAGGTGGATCGGCTGGGCTCCGGGGAGCTGGGCCGCCCTGACGGCGGCCTCGGCCATGATCCGTTCGCCGGCCTTGTCCCAGAGCACGGCGTCGAGCGGATTGGTGATCTCCGGCGAGCTGTATTCGGGGTGTGCGTGGTCGACGTAGAGGCGTGCGCCGTTCGTGAGGATGACGTTGGCGAGGCCGATGTCCTCGTCGGTCAGCTGGCTGGTGTCGGCGGCCTCGCGGGCGAGGTCGAAGCCGCGGGCGTCCCGCAGCGGGTTCTCCTCCTCGAAGTCCCAGCGGGCGCGGCGCGCCCGGTGCATCGCCGCCGCGTAGGCGTTGACGATCTGGGACGAGGTGAGCATGGCATTGGCGTTCGGGTGCCCCGGGACGGAGATCCCGTACTCCGTCTCGATCCCCATTACTCGCCGTACGGTCATGCGGCCCTCCTTGCCCGGCGGCGTTCCCCTTCGGGAGCGGCGCTCAAGTACCGCTGGTGCTCCGTTGCGTCTGCTGGTGCGGTGCCCGTCCCCGCACTGCGCGTCGGGCGGTACGGAAGAGCCTAGAACCACTCCGCGCTCGTGGGGAGATCATTTCCGTCATTGAATTCGCCTCGTCACCGGCTGAAAATCAGTCGGCAAAGCAGTCGGCTGCGGATGCCCGGGGAGGGCATCCGCAGCCGCTCCGCTTGATCAGAGGTACTGACCGGTGTTCGCCACCGTGTCGATGGAGCGTCCGGTGTCCGCGCCCTGCTTTCCGGTGACGAGCGTGCGGATGAATACGATCCGTTCGCCCTTCTTTCCGGAGATGCGGGCCCAGTCGTCGGGGTTGGTGGTGTTGGGCAGGTCCTCGTTCTCCTTGAACTCGTCCACGCATGCCTGGAGGAGGTGGGAGACGCGCAGGCCCTTCTGGTTGTGCTCGAGGAAGGCTTTGATGGCCATCTTCTTCGCACGGTCCACGATGTTCTGGATCATCGCGCCCGAGTTGAAGTCCTTGAAGTAGAGGACTTCCTTGTCGCCGTTGGCGTACGTGACCTCGAGGAAGCGGTTCTCCTCGGTTTCGGCGTACATCTGCTCGACGACGGTCTGGATCATGCTGTGGACGGTGCTCGCCGTGGATCCCTGGTGTTCGGACAGGTCGTCCGTGTGCAGGGGCAGCGAGGCCTTGAGGTACTTCGCGAAGATGTCCTTCGCGGCCTCGGCGTCCGGGCGCTCGATCTTGATCTTCACGTCGAGGCGTCCGGGGCGCAGGATGGCCGGGTCGATCATGTCCTCGCGGTTGGAGGCGCCGATGACGATGACGTTCTCCAGGCCTTCCACGCCGTCGATCTCGGCGAGGAGCTGCGGGACGATGGTGTTCTCCACGTCCGAGCTGACGCCGGATCCGCGGGTGCGGAAGAGGGACTCCATCTCGTCGAAGAAGACGATGACGGGGGTGCCCTCGCTGGCCTTCTCGCGGGCACGCTGGAAGACGAGGCGGATGTGCCGCTCGGTCTCGCCGACGTACTTGTTGAGGAGTTCGGGGCCCTTGATGTTCAGGAAGTACGACTTCCCGGCTGCCTGTCCGGTCACTTCGGCGACCTTCTTGGCAAGGGAGTTGGCGACGGCCTTGGCGATGAGCGTCTTGCCGCAGCCGGGCGGGCCGTAGAGCAGGATGCCCTTCGGGGGCCGCAGTTCGTGTTCCTTGAAGAGGTCGGGGTAGAGGTACGGGAGCTCGACCGCGTCGCGGATCAGCTCGATCTGGTCGCCCAGGCCGCCGATCTTCTCGTAGTCGATGTCGGGGACCTCTTCGAGGACGAGGTCTTCGACCTCGCTCTTGGGGACGACCTCGTAGACGTAGCCGGAGCGGGGTTCGAGCAGCAGGGCGTCGCCGGGGCGGATGGTGATGTCCAGGAGCGGCTCGGCGAGCCTCACCACCCTTTCCTCGTCGGTGTGCCCGACGACCAGGGCGCGCTCGCCGTCCTCGAGGATCTCCTTGAGGGTGACGATGTCCCCGGCCCGCTCGAATTCCATGGCCTCGACCACGTTGAGCGCTTCGTTGAGCATGACTTCCTGGCCGCGCCGGAGGTCTTCCGGTTCGACGCTGGGGCTGACGTTCACGCGGAGCTTTCGGCCTCCGGTGAAGATGTCGACGGTGCCGTCCTCGTTGGCCTGCAGGAAGACACCGAAGCCGGCCGGCGGCTGTGCGAGCCGGTCGACTTCTTCCTTGAGGGCCACGATTTGGTCGCGGGCCTCACGGAGGGTGTTCGCCAGTCGTTCGTTTTGCGCGGAGACGCCGGCCAGATTCGTCTGGAGCTCGATGATCCGCTCTTCGAGAATCCTCGTGTGTCGCGGAGAGTCGGCGAGCTTGCGTCGCAGGACGGCGATTTCCTGCTCGAGATAGGCAACCTGGCCGGCGGGGTCCTCAGACCCTCGCCCGGGCCGGATGCCGCGGTTGATGTCGTCGTCGTGGGCTGCCACGGTCCTCACCTCCTCCAAGGGGAGCTGGACGCTTCCTGACCCTACCTGGGCTGGTGGTGATTGAAACCCCTAGATCACAAAGACGGTAGGGGTGTGTCCGATCTTCACCCTTGCGTACTCCCTCTCGCCAAGGAAATACCCACCCATGAACATCTGAAAGCGGCCGGTTGTAAGGTCGAAGTGTTCAACACCCGTCAGAGCTCGCGCGACTTGCTGCGAGGAGTGACCGGGACGGATCACTGAGCGCAGGGAACGGCAGGAGATATGACCGTGCAGCAGGAGGCTCCGACGGGCGGTACCGGCGAGGCCGGGGAGCCGCTGGAGGTCTGGATCGACCAGGACCTCTGCACCGGGGACGGGATCTGCGCGCAGTACGCGCCGGAGGTGTTCGAGCTGGACATCGATGGTCTGGCGTACGTGAAGAGCCCGGAGGACGAGCTGCTTCAGGAGGCGGGGGCGACCACTCCGGTTCCGCTGACGCTGCTCCAGGACGTGGTGGACTCAGCGAAGGAATGTCCGGGTGACTGCATTCACGTAAGGCGCGTTTCGGACAGGGTGGAAGTCTTCGGTCCCGACGCCGAGTGACGCTTCAAACACTCCTGGCGGTCGAGTCCGTCAGCTCCTGGCGGAATTTTCCGCCGGTCCAGCGCCACTTGGCGAGCTTCTTCACGTCGGGGCTGTAGCGCGGGACCTCGGGTGAGGAGTAGCCGAGGAGGGTGGCGGTGACGACGCCGTCGCGCACGGTGAGGTCGGTGGCGTTCTGGCGCTGTGCGGCGTCGAGGAGGGTGGCGACGACGCGGGGGCCGGCGGCGTCGGGCGCGGCCTTGCCGGGTGCGGCCTGGGTGAGTACGTAGATCGCGTGGGGCGGGGTTCCGGAGCCGGCTTCGCAGCGGACGGCGGCCACGGTCTCGGGGCGGCCGTCGCCGTCGAGGTCGCCCTGGGCGGTGGCGGTGACGGTCTGGGGGGCGCCCTTGCAGTCGAGCGGGTAGGTGACCGCGGCCGGGTCGGGTGCGGTGGCCTGCGGGCCGTTCGCGGCGGGTTCCGCGGGGGCCGCGGGGTTGCCGGTGGCCGGCTGGACGAGTCCCGCGGTGGCTATGACGGCGGCCATGGCGGTGGCCGTGGCGAGCCAGTGGACGGGCCGGGCGTGGCTGTGCGCCAGGGTTTCCGGGGTCGGCTCCAGCTCTGCGGGGCTGTGCAGCACGCGGGGTGTCTCCTGTGCGACGGGTGACGGGTGACGGGGAGCCAGCATCGTGCCACACCTCACACTGAGGTGGAACGGGCGGGTCCGGTGACGGTACCCGGAACAACGAAAAGGCGCTGTGGCGCAGTTCCCGGTCGGTCGGGGGAACTGCGCCACAGCGCTTTCGTGTTGGGCCGGCGGGCCGGCTCCGGTGGGCGGCTATGCGGAGCGGTCGCTGCCGGGGCCGTCGTAGTCCTCGCCGTAGGCGCCCTTGGCGGGGCGGCGGCGGCGCATGGGGGGCTCGACGCCGTCCGCGAGGCGGCGGGCGGTGACGAGGAAGCCGGTGTGGCCGATCATGCGGTGGTCGGGGCGGACGGCGAGGCCCTCGACGTGCCAGTTGCGGATCATCGATTCCCACGGCTGCGGTTCGGCGAAGCAGCCGATCTCGCGGATGGACTCGACGGTCTTGGACAGCTGGGTGGTGGTGGCCACGTAGCAGCAGAGGATGCCGCCGGGGACCAGGGCCTTGGAGACGGCCTCGAGGCACTCCCAGGGGGCGAGCATGTCGAGGATGACCCGGTCGACGTCGGTGTCGGACAGGTTGTCCTGGAGGTCGCCGACGGTCAGCTGCCACGCGGGGTGCGGGCCGCCGAAGTAGCGCTCGACGTTGGCGGTGGCGATCTCGGCGAAGTCCGCGCGGCGCTCGTAGCTGTGGAGCATGCCCTGGTCGCCGATGGCGCGCAGCAGGAAGCTGCTCAGGGAGCCGGAGCCCACTCCTGCTTCCACGACGCGGGCGCCGGGGAAGATGTCGGCGAAGGCCAGGATCTGGCCCGCGTCCTTGGGGTAGACCACGGCGGCGCCGCGGGGCATGGACAGGACATAGTCGGGGAGCAGGGGGCGCAGCGCGAGGTAGGCGACGTTCCCCGTGGTGCGGACAACACTGCCTTCGGGAGCACCGATCAGCTCGTCGTGCGGGAAGGAACCCTTGTGGGTGTGGAAATTCTTCCCTGCTTCGAGCGTGAACGTGTAGTGGCGGCCCTTGGGGTCGGTGAGCTGTACCTGGTCCCCGACCTCGAAGGGCCCGCGTCGGCGGGCGGCACCGGTCGGTTCGGACATGTGACCAGTGTATTGGCTTCAGGACTGGGGCCGTGCCATGGCCTTCACGAAGGCCCTTTCGACGTCGGCGGTGGACAGGACGCCGTAGATCTCGCCGGTGGGTTCGAGGACGAGGTACTCGGTGGCGGGGGTGGCGCGGAGGTGGTCGAGGAGTTGTTCGCCGGTGAGGTCCGCGGAAACCTTCATGCCGTCGGTGAGGTCCTGGGCGAGGCCGCTGACGGCGACCCAGGGGCGGCGGTGTTCGGGGACGGAGGCGATGGCGGTTTCGCGGACGATGGCGGTGGGGTCTCCGTGGCCGTCGACGACGACGAGGGCGCGGGCGCCGGCTTCGGTGGCGCGGCGCAGGGCCTCGGAGAGGGGGGTGGCGCTCTCGACGGGGATGGCGCGGCGGGTGAGGGTGCGGGCGCGCAGTCCGGGGAGGTGTTCGCGCAGGCGGGCCATGCGCAGGCTGTTGCCGGCGCCGGTCCAGATGATGGCGGCGAGGATCGCGGCGAGCAGGGCGTCCATGACGGTGTCGATGCCGCCGATGTCGGTGGTGCGGTTGCCGACGATCCCGGTGTGGGTGAGGAGGGGCAGGCCGAGGAGGACGGCGACGGCGAGGGCGCGGCCGATCCAGGCGGCGGCGATGGTGCCGGCCATGGGCTTGCCGGTGATGCCCCAGATGACGGCGCGGAGCATGCGGCCGCCGTCGAGGGGGAGGCCGGGGAGCAGGTTGAAGGCGGCGACGAGCAGGTTGGAGATCATCAGGCCGGCGAGGAGGACGCCGGGGACGGTGGCGGGGTCGACGGCCTTCATGCCGAGGTAGAAGGCTCCGGCGAGGAGGAGGGAGAGGAGGGGGCCGACGAAGGCGAGGACGAATTCGCGGCCGGGGGTCTCGGATTCCTTCTCGATCTCGGAGACTCCGCCGAAGAACTGGAGCTGGATGCGGCGTACGGGGAGTTTGAAGCGGAGGGCGGCGACGGTGTGGGCGAGTTCGTGGACGAGGACGGAGGCGTAGAAGGCGACGGCGAAGAAGAGGGAGACGAGGTAGCGGACGGGGCCGAGGTCGGGGAGGATGCGGTCGAGCTGGTCGCCGAAGACCCAGGTGATGAGGGCGGCGACGAGGAACCAGCTGGGCGAGACGTAGACGGGTACGCCGAAGGGGCGGCCCATGAGGAGTCCGCCGCCCGGTCCGGAGCGCCGTCCTGCGCGCTCGCCGGTTTCGTCGGTGTCTGCCACGTCTGTCCTTCGTTCTGGGGGCCTCGGAGGGTGTCCGGGGGTGTGTTTGCGGGCGGCTCGCGTCTTCGTGTGGCGCGGTGTGATGCCTCGATCATGCAGTGCGAGGGGCCTTTGCGTCGATGGTATGCGCGTGCTGTCCGTGGTGGGTCGTAGGGTTTTGTGCATGACGACGAGCTCCGGTGACGGTCCGGTCGAGGTGGCGCCGGGCGCCGCACGGCCCACTTCGCTCTCCCCTTCGCGGGCGAGCGATTTCATGCAGTGCCCGCTGCTGTACCGGTTCCGGGTGATCGACAAGCTGCCGGAGAAGCCGAGTGCGGCGGCGACGCGCGGGACGCTGGTGCACGCGGTGCTGGAGCGGCTCTTCGACCATCCGGCGCAGGAGCGGACGGCGCCGCGGGCGAAGGCGCTGATCCCGGGGCAGTGGGACCGGCTGCTGGAGTCGAAGCCGGAGCTGGCGGAGCTGTTCCCGGAGGGGGACGAGGGGGAGGGGCTGGCGCGGTGGCTGACGGAGGCCGAGGCGCTGGTGGACCGGTGGTTCACGCTGGAGGACCCGACGCGGCTGGAGCCGGTGGAGCGGGAGTTCTTCGTGGAGACGGAGCTGGAGTCGGGGCTGCGGCTGCGCGGGATCATCGACCGGGTGGATGTCGCGCCGACGGGTGAGGTGCGGATCGTCGACTACAAGACGGGCAAGGCGCCGCGGCCGCAGTACGCGGAGGGTGCCCTGTTCCAGATGAAGTTCTACGCGCTGGTGGTGTGGCGGCTGAAGGGGGTGGTGCCGCGGCGGCTGCAGCTGGTGTATCTGGGCAGTGGGGACGTGCTGACGTACGACCCGGTGGTGGCGGATCTGGAGCGGGTGGAGCGCAAGCTGCTGGCGCTGTGGGACGCGATCCGGGAGGCGACGGAGAGCGGTGACTGGCGGCCGCGGCCGACGAAGCTGTGCGGCTGGTGTGATCATCAGGCGGTGTGTCCGGAGTTCGGGGGTACTCCCCCGGTCTATCCGCTGGCGATCGTTCCGCGGCCCGGGGCGGAGGTCCGCCCGGCGGATTCCTGACGGTTCCCTCAGGGCACAATGGGCGGGGTCCGCCGAAGCCGTCCGACGAATAGAGGTAGACCCCGTGGCGATCCGCGTCCTGCTGGTCGACGACCAGCCCCTGCTGCGCACCGGTTTCCGGATGATCCTGGAGGCGGAGGGGGATCTGGCGGTGGTCGGCGAGGCCGGGGACGGTCTGCAGGCGCTGGACCAGGTGCGTGCGCTGCAGCCGGACGTGGTGCTGATGGACATCCGGATGCCGCGGATGGACGGGGTGGAGGCGACGCGGCAGATCACCGGTCCGGGCCGGGACGGCCCGGCGAAGGTGCTCGTGCTGACCACGTTCGACCTGGACGAGTACGTGGTGGAGGCGCTGCGGGCGGGGGCCAGCGGCTTCTTGCTGAAGGACGCGCCCGCGAACGAGCTGGTGCAGGCGATCCGGGTGGTGGCGGCGGGCGAGGCGATGCTCGCGCCGAGCATCACGCGCCGGCTGCTGGACAAGTACGCGGGGCACCTGCCGTCGGGCGAGGAGAGCCTGCCGAACGCGCTGGGGTCGCTGACCGAGCGCGAGGTGGAGGTGCTGAAGCTGGTGGCCCGCGGGCTGTCGAACGCGGAGATCGCGGCGGACCTGTTCGTCAGTGAGACGACGGTGAAGACGCACGTGGGGCACGTGCTGACGAAGCTGGGTCTGCGCGACCGGGTGCAGGCGGCGGTGTACGCATACGAGAGCGGTCTGGTGCGCCCCGGCGCGCAGTAGCCGTACGGGGCGTCCGGGGCCCTCGCGAGCGGAACGGGCCGGCAACCGCGTGGTGCGGTTGCCGGCCCGTCGTGCGTGGCCTCGGGGGCCGGTCAGCCCTTGCTGATCTCCCAGAAGCGGAAGACGGTGGAGGCGTCGAGGGACCACTGGAGGCCGGTCACGTTCTGGCGGGTGACGGCGTACTGCTTGCCCTGCCAGAGCGGGAGGATCGGGAGCTCGTCGGCGACGATGTCCTGGAGGCGGTCGTAGTCCGTGTTGGCCGCGGTGCGGTCGGACTTCGCGGAGGTCGACGGGATGATCGTCCCGGTGATCTCCTTGTTGTCGTAGTTGTTGCCGAGGACGTTACCGGGGCCGAAGAACGGCTGGGTGAAGTTGTCGGCGTCCGGGTAGTCGGGGACCCAGCCCTTGACGTAGATGCCGTACTTGCCGTCGTGGATGTCCTTCTCGTACTGCTCGTACTCGACGGACTTCATCTCGGCTTCGAACAGGCCGCTGTCGTTGAGCTGCTTGGCGATGACCTCGAACTGCTGGTCGGTGGAGGGACCGTAGCGGGACGGGGTGGAGTACAGGGTGACCTTGACCTTGCCGTTGATGCCGGCGGCCTTGAGGACGGCCTTGGCCTTCTCGGGCTGCGGGCTGCCGCCGTAGCGGTCGAAGAACGGGGTGGTGTGTCCGGCGATGCCGGCCGGGACGATGGAGTACAGCGGGGTGGCGGTGCCCGCGTACACGTCGCGGACGAGGGCCTCGCGGTCGACGAGGTAGGCGATGGCCTTGCGGACGGGCAGCTTGCCGACGACGGGGTCGTTGACGTTGAAGACCATGTGCTCGACCTCGGCGCCGGCGCCCTGGACAACGTCGATCTTGTTGTCGCCGGTCTTGACGGAGGCGAGGGCGGCGACGTCCTTGGCGGCGAGGCCGCGGAAGGCGAAGTCCACGTCGCCGCTCTCCAGGACCGACTTGAGGCCGGCCTGGTCGCCGTTGAAGAACTTCAGGGTGACGCCGGTGTTCTTGGCCTTGGCCTTGCCGGTGTACTTCTCGTTGACGGAGAAGCTCGCGCTCTTGTCGCTGAACGAGTCGAGCTTGTAGACGCCGGAGCCGATCGCCTTGTTGTCGGTGCGCAGCTTGTCGGCCGGGTACTCGCTGTGGTCGACGATGGAGCCGGCGCCGGAGGCGATCTTGCTGGGGAAGGTCGCGTCGGAGGTCTTGAGGCGGAAGACGACGGTCTTGTCGTCGGGCGCGTCGATGCCGGCGATGGACGAGAGCATCACGGCCGGGCCGTTCTCGTCGTTGATCTTCAGGGTGCGCTCGAAGGAGAACTTGACGTCCTTCGAGGTGAGGGCGTGGCCGTTGCTGAACTTCAGGCCGGTGCGCAGGACGCACTTGTACAGCTTGCTGTCGCCGCCCTCGAAGCCGCAGCTCTCGGCGGCGTCGGGCTCGGGGGTGGTGCCGCCCTTGGGGAAGCTCAGCAGCGACTGGAAGACGTTGTTGAACAGCAGCCAGGAGCCGGGGTCGTAGCCCGATGCCGGGTCGACGGACTTCACCTTGTCGGATATGCCCATGACCACGCCCTTGCCGCTGCCGGCATTGGAGCCATCGGTCGAACCGCAACCGCTGAGCAGCGCGGCGGCGGTGGCTGCGCCGAGCGGGGCCGCCAGCCACTGGTTACGTCGATTCACGGATTCGTCCTTCACAGTCGAACTGTTTCGTTGCTCCGGCCCGCGACACCCGCTGCCGGTCGTTGCCGTTGTTCAGCCGCTTACGCCGCGGCCGAGCTCCCACAGCTGGAGGTCGGAGATGGCGTTGACCGACCACTCCACTCCGGTGATCCCGTCGCGTGCGGCGACGTACTGCTTGCCCTGCCACAGGGGCAGGACGGGTACGTCCTCGGCGACGATGTCCTGCATCTCCGTGATCGCGGGGACGGCGACGTTGCGGTCGACGGCGCGCCGGGATTCGGGGATGAGCCTGGTGCGCACCGCGGTGTTGGCGTACGGCGTGCCCAGGAAGTTGTCCTGCTCCAGGAACGGGGCGAGGAAGTTGTCGGCGTCCGGGTAGTCGGGGAACCAGCCGAGCCCGTAGGCGGCGTGGTCGCCGTTCTTCTGGGCGGGGCGGAAGTCGGCCCAGTCGCTGCCCTGGACGGTGATGTCGAACAGCTGGGTGGAGTTCAGCTGGGCCTTGAGGGCCTGGAACTCGGCGGCCGTTCCGTCGCCGTAGTGGTCGTTGGTGTAGTGCAGCGTCAGCTTGACCGGGGTCTTGATCCCGGCGTCCTTCAGGAGGGTGGCGGCCTTGGCGGTGTTGGCTTCGCCGTACTTGCTGAAGAAGGAGTTGACGTGGCCGGTCACGGTGGTGGGGACCAGCGAGTAGAGGGGCTGCGCGGACTTGCCGTAGACCTTGGAGATGACGGCGTCGCGGTCGACGGCGGCGGCGAGCGCCTGGCGCACGGCCTTGTCCTTGACGACCGGGGCCTCGGTGTTGAAGCCGAGGTAGCGGATCTCCAGGCCGGGCATGGGGACGAGCTTGACGCCCTTGGGGGGCTTGGCCGCGAACTCGGTGATCTGGGCGGGCGACAGGGTCCGGGAGACCATGTGGATCTTGCCGTCGGTGAGTGCCTTGCCCATGGCGCCGGAGTCTTCGAAGGCCCGCAGTTCGACCTTGTCGTTCTGGAGCTTGAGGTCGCCCTTGTAGTGCGGGTTCTTGCTGAAGACGGCGCGGACGAGGTGGTGGTCCTTGACCTCGGCCTTCATCGTGTACGGGCCGGAGCCGTCGACTTCGAAGCCTTCGCGGAGCTTCTTGGCGTCGTAGTTCTTCTCGCTGACGATGCCGGTGGCCGGGGTGGAGAGCTTGTACGGGAAGGTCGCGTCCGGGGTCTTCAGGTGGAAGACGACGGTGTCGGCGCTCTTGGCCTCGACGCTGTCGACGGTGGAGAGCAGCGAGGAGGGGCCGTTCTCGTCCTTGATGGCGAGGACGCGGTCGATGGAGAACTTGACGTCCTTGGCGGTGAGCGGGTCGCCGCTCGCGAACTTCAGACCGGGGCGCAGGGTGCAGCGGTAGCTCTCGTTGCCGGCGTCGGTGAAGCGGCAGTCGGAGGCCGCTTCGGGGACGGGCTGGCCGCCGCCGCGCGGGGTGTGCATCAGGGTCTGGACGGTCTGGCGCAGGACGTTCCAGGCGCCGGCGTCGTACGCGTACGCCGGGTCGAACGGGGCGGGGGCGAACTCGGCGGCCTCGAACCGGTCGGTGGTCCCGACGACGATCGCCCCGGATCCCGCTCCCGTGCCGCTGGCGCTGCCGCATGCGGCGAGCGTGGGCGTGAGCAGTCCGGCCGCGGCCGTCAGCACCATGGTCTTGCGGTTCATGCTGGAAGAACTCCCTGTACCCGGCACTTGGTCAAAGCGGTGTAAAGGGCACGTAGCGGCGGTTGCCCGTTCAGGGCGGAACGATCGGGCCGGTGGTATGACGATCGGTCCACTGCGTCCCGGAACAGGGGTGTGTGCCCGGGACACCGAGGTGCGGCGCGGTGCCCGGCTTGACACTAGTGGCCCGGGACGGGATGGCTGGAACTGGCCGGACTTGGGGCGTAATCGCACGGTGATCGGAGCGGACTGGCTGTCCATGTGGAGGTCCGCGCAGATTCGGTCAGGAGCTGATCAATCCGGACACAAGGGAAGCCGAAGAGGCCCCCGGACAGGCGTCTCGGGGGCCAGACGGGTGACAAAAGTCACCTGGGACAACCGCCCCGGACGGGATGGAATTTCGGCCTCCGGGGCGGTCCGCGGAAGATCCTCTCGTGGGACCTTGGTCCTGCGGCGTTCTGTTCGGCACAGAGCGTATGCGAGGGGTACCGGTCCGTCAGCCCGGCGAGGTGGGCGGGCTCAGTTCAGCGGGCTGATCAGGGACCGCAGGAACGGCAGGTCGACCTCTTCGAGCGAGCGCACGATCGTCCGGCCGGGGGCGGCCTCGATGAGGCCGACCGAGGGGATGGCCACGACCCGGCAGCCTGCGGCCTCGGCGGCGGCCACGCCGGTGGCGGTGTCCTCGATGACCGCGCACCGCGAGGGGTGCGCGCCCAGGGTGCTGGCGGCGAGCAGGTACGGGTCGGGGTGCGGCTTGGTACGGGCCACCTCGTCCCCGGCGACCGTCATCGTGAAGCGGTCCCGGCCGAGGGTGAGCAGGACCTGGTCGATGACGCGCCGGTGCGAGGCGGATACGAGGGCGGTCGGCACGTTGTGCCGGGCCAGCTCGCTCAGGAGCCGCTCGGCACCGGGCATCAGCGGGACCCTGTCGGCGATCCGGGCCTCGAAGCGCTCGTTGAGGAGCACGCTGAGCTCGGCGATGCCGATGGCGGCGCCGGTGGCCTCGATCAGGAAGCCGGCGCTGCGGCTCATCGGCCCGCCGACGACGATGTCCCTCCAGGACTCCTCGAGCCGGTGTCCGAGCTCCCTGAAGGTCTCCTCTTCGATCTCCCACCAGAACCCCTCGGTGTCGACGAGGGTCCCGTCCATGTCCAGCAGTACCGCCTGAAGGGCGTGCCCGTCGGCCGTTTGGACCACGGGGACGGGAACGGTGCTGGTCATGCGCACGCCTCTCTCAGGGGACGAGAAGGCCGGTCACCTCCGCCCGCGGGAACATGCCCTCGGGAACAGGTGACCGGCCTGTATGGGACCGACCAGTGTACGCCGGTCCGCCTCAGCGTGCGTTGAAATACTTCGCTTCGGGGTGGTGGATGACGATCGCGTCGGTGGACTGCTCGGGGTGCAGCTGGAACTCCTCCGACAGGTGGACGCCGATCCGCTCCGGCTGGAGGAGGTCGGCGATCTTCGCCCGGTCCTCGAGATCGGGGCAGGCGCCGTAGCCGAGGGAGAAGCGGGCGCCGCGGTACTTGAGGTCGAACATGTCCTCGACCTGGTCCGGGTCCTCGCCGCCGAATCCCAGCTCGGCGCGGACGCGGGCGTGCCAGTACTCGGCCATGGCCTCGGCCAGCTGGACGGAGAGCCCGTGCAGCTCCAGGTACTCGCGGTAGGAGTCGGACTCGAACAGCTTGGCCGTGGCCTCGCCGATCTTCGAGCCGACGGTGACCACCTGGAGGCCGACGACATCGGTCTCGCCCGACTCCTCGGGGCGGAAGAAGTCCGCGAGGCACAGGCGGCGGCCGCGGCGCTGGCGCGGGAAGGTGAAGCGGGTCCGCTCGTTGCCCTGCTCGTCGAGGATGATCAGGTCCTCGCCCTTGGACACGCACGGGAAGTAGCCGTAGACGACGGCCGCCTCGAGGAGGTTGTCCGTGTGCAGCTTCTCCAGCAGGCCGCGCAGCCGCGGCCGGCCCTCGCTCTCGACGAGCTCCTCGTACGTGGCGCCGCCGGCGCGGGCCTGCTTGAGGCCCCACTGGCCCTTGAACAGGGCGCCCTCGTCGAGCCAGGAGGCGTAGTCCTTGAGCGGGATGCCCTTGACCACGCGGGTGCCCCAGAACGGCGGGGTGGGCACCGGGTTGTCCACGGAGACGTCCGAGCGGCCGCCGGGCTCCTCCGGCTCCTCCGCCTGGAGGACGGGCGTGTCCCGCTTGGCGACACGCCGCTGCTTGAGCGCGGGGAGGCTGGCGCCCGGCACACCGCGCTTGACGGCGATCAGGGCGTCCATGAGGCGCAGGCCTTCGAAGGCGTCGCGGGCGTAGCGGACTTCGCCTTCGTAGATTTCGTGGAGGTCTTGTTCGACGTAGGC
>NZ_JBHXNP010000087.1:0-40254 GCF_042719495.1 Streptomyces sp. NPDC058525 | reverse complement strand
CGGCCCCCTTACCTCCCGGGGGGGGCCCCCCCCCCGGAGCGGGGTGCCGGCCCTCCGGCGTACGCGGTGGCGCGGGGTCAGTCGCTGACCTTCTTGGCCGAGCCGAAGGCGACGAAGCCGCCGATCGCGAGGAAGAGGAAGGACATCGCGTCCATGCTCTCCTTCCAGATGTCGTTCAGGCCGCCGACGCCCGCCTGGCTGAGGACCTCGCCCACGCCGACCTTGCCGAGGTCGGCGAGCACGAGCGCGATGAAGAACAGCTGGCCGAGGTAGACGGCGCCGAGCGACAGGACGGCGGCGATCACGGGCAGGACGGGGTTGCGTCCGCCGATCTTGCCGGCGGCGAGGCCGACGAGGAGGCCGACGCCGGCCGCGGCGTAGCCGATCTCGCGGTCGATGGCGTTCATGATGCCGCCGTAGGCGCCGGCCGCGACCAGGGCCGCGACGACGGCGGCGACGATGCCGAGGCCGAGGTTGCCGGTGCGGGCCGGGGCCGGGGCGGCCGGGGCCTCGGTGAAGGAGTCGGGCGCGGGCGGCTGGAAGTTCTGGCTCATTGGGAAATCCCCCCCAGGGATTCGGGCATGCGAACGCCCGGAGGGCGTAAGTGCGAGATAAGTGACGCCGCAGGCTAGCAGGCCGCACGGACATCCGTACGGGGGAATTTCCCGGGTCAGAGCCGGTGGGCCGCGCCCGCCGGGCTGGCTCCGCGGGTGTCGAGGAGCAACTGGGCCTTCACCGCGAGGCCTTGCAGGTCGTAGGTGCGGTGGTGCTGGAGCAGGATCGTCAGATCCGCGTTCGCGGCGGCCTCGTACAGGGACTCGGCCCGGGGGACCGGCTGGTCCCTGACCCGCCAGCCCGTGATGAACGGGTCGTGGTAGCTGACGAGCGCCCCGAGGTCGAGCAGGCGGCTGGCGATCTCGCGCGCCGGGGAGCCCTCCTGGTCGGCGAGGTCGGGCTTGTAGGTGACGCCGAGGAGCAGGACGCGGGCGCCGCGCGCGGATTTGCCGTGCTCGTTCAGCAGGGTGGCGGACCGCTGGATGACGTACTGCGGCATCCGGTTGTTGATCTCCTGGGCCAGGCCGATCATGCGCAGGGGGTGGCCGGGGGTGCGGGTGGTGTGGGGGAGGTAGTTGGGGTCGAGGGGGACGCCGTGGCCGCCGACCCCCGGGCCGGGGCGGAACGCCTGGAAGCCGTACGGCTTGGTCTCGGCGCAGCGGATGACGTCCCACAGGTCGACGCCGAGGTCGTGGCAGAGCACGGCCATCTCGTTCATGAGGGCGATGTTGACGTGCCGGTAGTTGGTCTCCAGGAGCTGCACGGTCTCGGCCTCGCGCAGGCCGCGGGCCCGGACCACCTTCTCGGTGAGGCGGGCGTAGAAGGCGTGCGCGGACTCCGTGCAGGCGGGGGTGAGGCCGCCGATCACCTTGGGGGTGTTGGAGATGCCGTGCGTGCGGTTGCCCGGGTCGAGGCGGCTGGGGGAGTAGGCCAGGTGGAAGTCCCGGCCGGCCCGCAGCCCGGAGCCCGCCTCGAGGACCGGGCGCAGGTACTCCTCGGTGACGCCCGGGTGGACGGCCGATTCGAGGATCACGGTGGTGTGCGGGCGCAGGCGGGCGGCGAGCGCGCGGCCCGCCTCGCCGATGGCGGACAGGTCCAGTGCGCGGTCGGCGCCGAGCTGGGTGGGGGCGCAGATGACGGCGGTACGGACCCGGCCGAGCTCGGCGGGGTTGGTGGTGACCCGGAAGCCGGCCGCCGACATGCGGCGGATCTCGGCGGCGGTGAGGGTGGAGTCCGTGACCGGACCGCTGTCGTAGCCGACCGTCTCGATCCCGGCGGCTACGGCCGCCTGGGCGAGGGGGAGGCCGAGATGGCCGAGTCCGATGACGGCGAGGTCTGCGGGCATGGGGGTGCCGTCCCTTCCCTGACATGAGGGGGATGCGCGCGCAAGCCCTGTGGACGTGGAAGGCCCGGGGAAGCTGGCGCAATGTCAGACTAGGCGTATATATGACAGATATGTCGCATTCTGGGGTGGTGGTCGCCGTTGTGTTGTCCACAGGCGGTGGCTGATGTGGGTGCGGGCGGTCAGAATCATGAAACGGGGATGTGAGCGGGATCACCCGCACGACGCGGGGAACACCCGCACCAACGGGAGGCAGCCGTGAGGACAGCGACACTGGGACCGGCGCAGCGCGCCGAGGCCCTCGCCCGGATGGCCGAGCGGGAGCTGGACGTACTGGTCGTGGGCGCGGGCGTGGTCGGCGCCGGCACCGCGCTCGACGCGGCGACCAGAGGACTGTCCACCGGACTGGTGGAGGCGCGTGACTGGGCGTCCGGGACCTCCAGCAGGTCCAGCAAGCTCATCCACGGCGGCCTGCGCTATCTGGAGATGCTCGACTTCGCCCTGGTGCGGGAGGCGCTGAAGGAGCGCGGCCTGCTGCTGGAGCGCCTCGCACCGCACCTGGTGAAGCCGGTGCCGTTCCTCTACCCCTTGCAGCACAAGGGCTGGGAGCGGTGGTATGCGGGATCGGGCGTCGCGCTGTATGACGCGATGTCCATCTCCAGCGGCCACGGCCGGGGGCTGCCGGTGCACCGGCACCTCTCGCGCAAGCGCGCGCTGCGGGTGGCCCCGGCACTGCGCAAGGACGCGCTGGTGGGCGCCCTGCAGTACTACGACGCCCAGATGGACGACGCGCGGTATGTGGCCACGCTGGTGCGCACGGCCTCGGCGTACGGGGCGCACTGCGCCAACCGGGCGAGAGTGATCGGATTCCTGCGCGAGGGCGAACGGGTGGTCGGCGCGCGGGTTCAGGACGTGGAGGGCGGAGGGGAGTACGAGATCCGCGCGAAGCAGGTGGTGAACGCGACAGGGGTGTGGACGGACGACACCCAGGCGCTGATCGGGGAGCGCGGGCAGTTCCACGTACGCGCGTCGAAGGGCATCCACCTGGTCGTGCCGAAGGACCGGATCCATTCGAGCACCGGGCTGATCCTGCGGACCGAGAAGTCGGTGCTGTTCGTCATCCCGTGGGGCCGGCACTGGATCGTGGGGACCACGGACACCGACTGGGACCTGGACAAGGCGCACCCGGCGGCGTCGAGCGCGGACATCGACTACCTGCTGGAGCACGTGAACTCGGTGCTGGCGGTGCCGCTGACGCGGGACGACGTCCAGGGCGTGTACGCCGGCCTGCGGCCGCTGCTGGCCGGGGAGTCGGACGCGACGAGCAAGCTGTCGCGCGAGCACACGGTGGCGCATCCGGTGCCGGGGCTCGTGGTGGTGGCGGGCGGCAAGTACACGACGTACCGGGTCATGGCGAAGGACGCGGTCGACGAGGCGGTGCACGGCCTGGACCTGCGGGTGGCGGAGTGCGTGACGGAGGACGTGCCGCTGGTGGGCGCGGAGGGGTACCGGGCGCTGTGGAACGGCCGGGCGCGGACGGCGGCCCGGACGGGGCTTCACGTGGTGCGGGTGGAGCACCTGTTGAACCGGTACGGATCGCTGACGGAGGAGCTGCTCGACCTGATCGCTGCCGATCCGGGGCTGGGCGAGCCGGTGACCGGGGCGGACGACTACCTGCGGGCGGAGATCGTGTATGCCGCCTCGCACGAAGGGGCGCGTCACCTGGACGACGTACTGACGCGGCGGACGCGGATCTCGATCGAGACCTTCGACCGGGGGACGAGGTCGGCGCGGGAGTGCGCGGAGTTGATGGCGCCCGTGCTGGGGTGGGACAAGCAGCAGATCGAGAAAGAAGTGGAGCACTACGAGAAGCGGGTCCAGGCGGAGCGGGAATCGCAGCGTCAGCCGGACGACCAGACGGCGGACGCCGCGCGGCTGGGGGCGCCCGACATCGTTCCGTTGTAACTCCGGGATGCGGAAGGGGGAACCGCGGACCCGGGGCGCCCGTCCGTTGCGGAGTGAGGAACAATGAAGGTTCTGCCGGGGCGGGTTACGCGGACCCCGGTCGCCGGGTCGCTCGGCCGCCGGGTTGGTCGGACACCGGGGCAGTCGGAGCAGCGGCACGATCGCAGAGGGGACGCATGTCGAAGCCGGAGCACGGGGCGCCTGCGGCGAAGCCCGAAGAGGTGGGGGCTGCGGCTCCGGCTGCGTCGGCCGAGGCCGCGCCTGCTGAGGGTCCGAAGCCCGCGGCTGCGAAGCCGGGGTTGACGAAGGCGGAGCCCGCGGGCGGGAAGACCGGGTCGAAGGCCGAGCCGGAGGACGCGAAGCCTGCGGTCAAGGCCGAGGTCGAGGCGGAGTCCGAGGACGCCGGGCCTTCGGTCGAGGCCGGGGCTGATGCGGAGTCCGAGGACGCGAAGGCCGAGGACGCGAAGGCTGACGTCAAGGCCGGGGCCGGGGCGGATCCTGAGGGTGCGAAGCCTGAGGTGAAGGCGGAGCCCGAGGCCAAGCCTTCGGTCAAGGCGCAGCCTGAGGGTGCGAAGCCTGCGGTCAAGGCAGGGCCTGAGGCCAAGCCTGCGGTCAAGGCGCAGCCTGAGGGTGCGAAGCCTGCGGTCAAGGCCGCGGCCGAGGCGGAGCCCGAGGACGCGAAGCCCGGGGCCGGGGCGGCCAAGGCCGACGCGGTAAAGCCCGTCAATCCCGTGGTGGAGAAGGCCGATGCCGTCGCCGCCGAGGTCAAGGCGCGGGCCGAGGCCGCCAAGTCGGCCGACGACGGCCAGGACAAGGGACGGCTGCTCGCCGGCCGCTACCGGCTGGGCGCCGTGCTCGGCAAGGGCGGGATGGGAACCGTCTGGAGGGCCCAGGACGAGACCCTGGGCCGGACGGTCGCCGTCAAGGAGCTCCGCTTCGGCAGCGGCGTCGACGAGGACGAGAAGCGACGCCTCATCACCCGCACCCTGCGCGAGGCCAAGGCCATCGCCCGGATCCGCAGCGGCGGAGCCGTCACCGTCTACGACGTCGTCGACGAGGACGCCCGGCCGTGGATCGTCATGGAGCTCATCGAGGGCCCCTCGCTCGCCGAGTTCATACGCGAGTACGGCGCCCTCACCCCGCGCCGCGCCGCCGAGGTCGGCCTCGCGGTGCTCGACGTGCTGCGCGCCGCCCACGGTCAGGGCATCCTGCACCGGGACGTCAAGCCGTCCAACGTGCTCATCGCCGCCACCGGCCGTGTCGTCCTCACCGACTTCGGCATCGCCCAGGTCGAGGGCGACCCCTCCGTCACCTCCACCGGCATGCTCGTCGGCGCCCCCTCCTACATCTCGCCCGAGCGCGCCCGCGGCCACAAGCCCGGCCCGCCCGCCGACATGTGGTCGCTCGGCGGTCTGCTGTACGCGGCCGTCGAGGGCGTGCCCCCGTACGACAAGGGCTCCGCCCTCGCCACCCTCACCGCGGTGATGACCGAGCCGGTGGATCCGCCCAAGAACGCCGGCCCGCTGACCGACGTCATCTACGGCCTGCTCGCCAAGGACCCGGCCCAGCGTCTCGACGACGGCCGGGCCCGGGCGATGCTGAACGCCGTCATCAACGCGCCCGAGCCCGAACCGGTCCCGGTGGCGGCCCCGCCCGCGGAGGAGACCCGCCAGATCTCGCTCGCGGACGCCAAGCAGGCCGCCGAGCAGGCCGCCGCCCAGAAGGCGGCGGAGAGGGCGGCCGAGAAGGCGGCGAAGAAGGAGCGCGAGCGCAAGGAGCGCGAGCAGCGCGAACGCGCCCGCGCCGCACTGAAGTCGGCCCGCAAGGCGGCGGCCGCCGCGGCTGCCACGACGGCCGCCACGGCCGCGGAGCCGCCGGCGGACCAGCCCGCGCCCAAGAGCCAGGCCAAGGCCGGCCCGGTGGCCGCCCCGCTCACCGATGTCATGCCGCGCCGCACCATCGCCCTCGCGATAGCCGCCGTGGTGGTCGTGCTCGCGGTGGTCGGTTCGCTCATCGCCTACGCCGTCAGCGGCGACGACGCCGACGGCCGCAAGGACGAGGGCAAGGGCAAGGGCGGCAAGGACAACCCCTCCGCGTCCGCGAGCCAGTCCCCGGGCGGCGCCGGGCAGAGCCCGCAGCCCTCGGCCAAGCCCGGTGAGCCCGCCGGCGGCACGGACGGCAACGCCGCCTCCGGCGGCCAGGGCCAGCAGAGCCCGGGCACCGGCCAGAGCCAGGGACAGGGCCAGGGGCAGGGGCAAGGCCAGGGACAGGGCGCGCAGCCCGGCGGCGGGGGGAGCGCAATACCCGCGGGCTACGTGATGGTGACGGAGCCTGGGTTCCACTTCTCGATGGCGATGCCCCAGGGCTTCCACCAGACGGCCATAGCGGGTGAGAACTCCGGCGGGATATACAGCCGCGACGGCGGATTCCCCCGGATCCAGGTCGACTACAACGCCAACCCGGGCGATGACGCCCGGTTGGCCTGGGCCCAGCTGGCCCCCGCCGTGGCGGGCAGCAGCAAGGGGTACCGCCTGATCGGCATCAACCCGACGAGCTACCGGAACTACCCGACCGTCGCCGACTGGGAGTTCGAGAGGGAGCAGAGCGGCATCCGGGTCCGCGTGCTCAACCGCGGCTTCAAGATGGACGCGACGCACGGCTACGCCATCATGATCAGCTGTCCCGCGGACCAGTGGGACGGCCCCGAGTGCACGCAGATGCGCAACACCGCCTTCGAGACCTTCCAGCCGCTCGGCTGACCTCGGGACGCGGGCGGCCCCGGAGACGTATCGTGTCAGCGGGGCCACGGGGGTGCCCCCAGCACTCGGGGGAGGCGATGTGGAGGACTACGCGGGCCGGATCCTGGCCCACCGCTACCGTCTGCCGCTGCCGCCGACGGACGAGTACGAGCTCGTGGAGACCCGTGCCTTCGACACCCGCAGCGGACAGGAAGTGCTGGTCCGGCAGGTGCCGTTGCCGGAGGTCGTGGACGCCGAGCTGCTGGACGGACACCGGGCCGTCCCGGCGGCCGGGCAGCGCGCCGCGGGCGATCTGCCGGCCGTGCGGCGCGCGATCGAAGCCGCGCAGGCCGCGGCCGCCGTACCCGACCACCCCCGGCTGGACCAGGTCTTCGACGTGTTCGCCGAGGGCGGGTCGCTGTGGATAGTGAGCGAACTCGTCCCGGCCAGGCCGCTGGCGGCGCTGATCGCCGATGAGCCGCTGACCGCCTACCGGGCGGCGGAGGTGGCCTCGGACGTACTGACCGCGCTGCGGGTGCTGCACGCGCACGGCTGGACCCACCGCAACATCACCGTGCGGACGGTGCTGGTCTGCGACGACGGGCGGGTCGTGCTGACGGGCCTCGCGGCCGGCGCGGCGGAGGAGGCCCTGTGCGGGTACGACCCCGTCCCGGGCGGTGACGCCTCCGGCGGCGGTACGGGCTGGGGCACCCGCGCGGCCGCACCCCCGCCCCTGCCCCCGACGCACCAGCCCCCAGGACCCGTCCCCACGTCACCGGCCCCCGCCGCCCCGAACCCTGCCGGACCGCCCGCTCCCGGACGGCGGGGTGCCGCCGGGGCGGGCTTCGCCGGACCGGGCGTGGCGGCGCCGGCCCCCGCCGCCCCGAACCCTGCCGGACCGCCCGCTCCCGGACGGCGGGGTGCCGCCGGGGCGGGCTTCGCCGGACCGGGCGTGGCGGCGCCGGGCCTTGCCGGGCCGGGGCCTGTGGCGCCGGGCCTTGCCGGGCCGGGGACGGACGACCCGGGTGCCGCCGGGCCGGGCTTCGCCGGACAGAGCTTTGCCGGACCGGGCGTGGCGGCGCCGGGCATTGCCGGGCCGGGGACTGGCGAACCGGGCACCGCGGGCCCGGGCTCTGCCGGGCCGGGTGGGGACGGTTACGGAGGCGGGTATGCGCCGTTGGTGGCTCCGGGGTATGACACCGGGCCGCGGTACACCGACCACATCACCCCCGGACGCCCGGGCCCCGAGGACCGGCCCGAGCTCAAGGCCGCAGCGCGGGCCGGGGCCATCGCCGCGTATCGGGCGGGGGCGCGGGCGGCCGCGGCCAAGGTCGGCGAGCAGCGCCAGAGCGACCCCATCGTCGTACCGGAGCCGAGGCCGCAGGGGTCGACCCTGCCGCAGGGGTACTCGTACCCGTACGGCGGCCCGGAGACCGGCACCGCAGCCCCCTGGCACGGCGCGACCCCCCGCCGCCCGGCGCTCGAACCGGCCGAGCCGGAGCCCGACCGCGAGCAGGACCCGGAGCCGCAACGGGGAGCACCGGCCACCCAGGCCACCCCGGCCACCCAGGCGCCCCAGTCCGCCCAGCCGGCCGACGCGACCCACCCGACCCACCCGACCCACGCGATCCAGCCACCGCACCCGCCCCAGGCGGCCCTGCCACCGCAGCCGTCCCAGGCGGCCCTGCCACCGCAGCCGTCCCAGGCGGCCCTGCCTCCGCAGCCGTCCGGGCTGCCCGCGCAGCTCGCGCTGCCCCAGGGCTACCGCCAGGCCGACGCCCCGGAACGGGCGGCCGGTCCGGTCCCGGCGGCCGTCCCGCCACCCCAGCGCAGCGGCCCCGGCACGGCCGGTGGCTGGTCCGGCCCGCGCAGCGGCCTCGACGCCGAGCGGGCGCGCCAGACGCGGATGGCGGTCGTCGGCGCCGTCACCGAGCGGTGGGCCCCCGAGCAGGCCGGCTCCGTCACCGGGCCCTGGCAGCTGGCGGCCCCCGTCGGCCCCGCCACCGACCTCTGGGCGCTCGGCGCGCTGCTCTACCGGTCCGTCCAGGGCCACGCCCCGTACCCCGAGGAGTCCGTCGCCGAGCTCGTCGAGATGGTGTGCGCCGAGCCCCCGGCCTTCGCCGAGGAGTGCGGCGCGCTCCGGCCGGTCGTCGAGTCGCTGCTGCGTCAGGACCCGACCGAGCGCCCGGACTTCGAGGAGCTCCGCGGCTGGCTGCGCTCGCTCGTACGGTCCGCCCCCGAGCCCGACGCCGGCTTCGCCATGCTCCCGATGCCCGAACCGGACCCCGCCCGGCTGCCCGTCGTACGCCGTCGCGGCGACCTCCACGGGCGGCACCGCAATCCCGCGGCCCCCCGCAAGCCCCGCGCCCTGGGCCGCACCCTGCTTCTCGGCATCCTGCTGCTGCTCGCCGGGGCCGTGGCGTACGCGATGCTGTTCATGCCGCGCTCCGCCGACCCGCAGGGCCCGGGCGGCAGTGCCGCGCCCGCCCCGACCCGGCAGAGCCCGTCCCAGGTCCCCACCGGAACCCCCGAGTCCAAGCCCGCGCCGCAGACGACGACACCGCCCCCGGCGGCGACCCCCGCCGCGCCGGCCCCGGCCGGGTACACCACCCAGCAGGATCCGGAGCACTTCGAGATCGTGGTCCCAGACGGCTGGGAGCGCCGCGGCATCAACGAGGCCGGCCAGGTCCGCTACACCAGCGGGCAGTTCACCCTGACCGTGGTCCCCGGCCGGGACAAGGTCGAGGGCAACCCGGACCCGGCGGCCTACCAGAAGGACAAGGAGCAGGAGCTGACGCCGTACCGCACCTCCACCTGGTCCACGGTCGGCGACGTCAAGACCACCAAGGTCGGGCAGCAACTGCGGGCCACGGGCCGCTACACGTGGATCGACGGCACCGGGCGCAACGTCTTCGCCCGCAATTTCGTCGTCGCGCTGGGCGGTAGCTACCACGTGGTCATGGTGACCGGTCCGGAAGACGAGCAGGGAAAGGTCACCGAGGTCTTCGAGAAGGCCACGGCGAGTTACAAATCGGGCGGATGAACGGTGCCTGACGGGCGGTCAGTGCGGCGATTGCGTCACAGTGCGGGCTTTCCGTGCCTGCGCGGTTCCGACACCGGCCGTGGGCTCCGTAATCTGGCCTGAAGTGCGGAGAGCGGCGGGGTTTTGTGGAACAGCAGACAGGTGGGGGCGCCGTGCTGGCGGGCCGGTACCGGCTCATCGAGCCGATCGGCCGGGGCGGCATGGGCAAGGTGTGGCGCGCGCATGACGAGCTGCTGCACAGGACCGTCGCCGTCAAGGAGCTGACGGCGGGTCTGTACGTCGCCCAGGCCGACCGGGACGTCATGCACGCCCGGACGCAGAAGGAGGCCCGGGCCGCGGCCCGGATCCAGCACCCGGCGGTCGTCACCGTCCACGACGTGCTGGAGCACGACGACCGGCCGTGGATCGTCATGGAGTACATCGACGGACCCTCCCTCGCGGACGCGGCCAAGGCGGCCGGGCGCATCGAGCCCCGCGAGGCGGCCAGGATCGGGCTGCACGTGCTGGGCGCGCTCCGCGCGGCGCACGCGGTCGGCGTACTGCACCGCGACGTGAAGCCGGGCAACGTCCTGCTGGCCAAGGACGGCCGGGTGCTGCTCACGGACTTCGGGATCGCGGCGATCGAGGGGGACTCCTCGATCACGCGCACCGGCGAGATCGTCGGCTCCATCGACTACCTGGCCCCCGAGCGGGTCACCGGCGGGACCCCGGGCACGGCCTCCGACCTGTGGTCGCTGGGCGCGACCCTGTACACGGCGGTGGAGGCCCGTTCGCCGTTCCGCCGCACCTCGCCCATCTCCAGCCTCCAGGCCGTGGTGAACGACGAACCGCCGGCCCTGAAGCAGTCCGGCGCGCTGGGACCGGTCATCACGGCCCTGCTGCGGAAGGATCCGGCGGACCGGCCGACGGCCGGGGAGGCCGAACGGATGCTGCTGGAGGCGATGGAGGGCCGGGAGCCGAAGGCGGCGCAGGCGTACGTGCCCACGCGTTCGGTGACCTCGGAGGAGCTCGCTCCGGCGCAGGACCATCCGCAGGAGGCGTCGCAGGCGCCGGCCGCGCCCGGGGACACCGCCCACACGGCCCCGCTGCCGGAGCCCGAGACGCCCGCGTCCGCGTCCGCGCCGGGCTCCGCCGCCGGCCGGCCGGGCGGCGGCTGGATCAAGCGCGCCGCGGCCGTGGCCCTGGTGGCGGCGCTGATCGGCGGCGGCGGGGTGTTCGGAGTCCTCAAGTACACGAGCGACAGCGGTTCGGGCGGTGCGGACAAGAACGCGAGCGCCCCCGACCAGGAGGGTGCGGGCGGGGAGTCGAAGTCGCAGAAGTCCCAGGCCGCGCCGCCGCCCGGCTGGTCCAAGGTCACCGACCCGGAGGGCTTCACCCTGTTCGTGCCGGACGGCTGGCACCGGGAGTCGAACGGCACCCAGATCGACTACACCCCGGACAACGGCAATCACTTCATCCGGATCGCCGTCGACCCGACTCCGGACTACCAGGACCCGTACGCGCACCTGCTCGACCTGGAGAAGCAGGTGCGCAAGCGGGCGGAGTACAAGCGGCTGCGGCTGGAGCAGAACAGCTTCCGGGACACCACCCGCGGCGCCCTGTGGGACTTCACCTGGGTGGAGAAGGGGACGCTCGCGGGGCCCCGGCGCGCCAAGGAGCAGATGTACATCGCCCCGGACGGCACCGAGTACGCGGTGTACATGTCGAGCCCCGCGGCCGACTGGGACACGACGCGGCAGCAGTTCGACATCGTGCTCAGCGGCTGGGAGCCGTCCGCCGCGAAACCCTGATTCCGTCATCCTGCCAGCGATCGCTGGCGGAAATGGCAAAATCCGGTTACCCACGGGTACCCAAAGCCTGCCGGGCGCAATACGCTCACCGCCATGACGGACTCGCAGGCCCCGGCCCCCCTCCGCACCGCACCGGAACCCACCAACCCGGTCGCCCCGGCCCCGGCCGGCGTCCGCACCGCGGCCGACGTGGTGACCCCTGATCTGGTCGTCCGCCTCACCCGCGGGGTGATCGGCTCCGGCCGCACCGCCAACCACACCCCCTTCACCGGGGACCGGCTGGCGGAACTCCCCGAGGCCACCCCCGAGGACGTGGCCGAGGCCTTCGCCCGGGCCCGCGCCGCCCAGCCCGCCTGGGCCGCCGTCCCCGTGCGCAAGCGGGCCGCCGTACTGCTGCGCTTCCACGACCTGGTGCTCGCCCGGCAGGCCGAGGTCCTCGACCTCATCCAGCTGGAGACCGGCAAGGCCCGGCTGCACGCCCACGAAGAGGTCCAGGCCGTCGCCGTCGCCGCCCGCCACTACGGCCGCAAGGCCCCCGGCTACCTGCGCCCCAAGGGCCACACGGGCGCCATGCCCACCCTCACCAAGGTCACCGAACTGCGCCAGCCGCGCGGGGTCGTCGGCCAGATCGCCCCCTGGAACTATCCGCTGGAACTGTCCGTCGGCGACGCGCTGCCCGCCTTCGTCTCGGGCAACGCGGTGGTCATGAAGCCCGACACCGAGACCGCGCTGACCGCCCTGTGGGCCCGCGACCTGCTCATCGAGGCCGGCCTGCCCGCCGAGGTCTTCCAGGTCGTCCTCGGCGAAGGCCCCGTCGTCGGCCCCGAAGTCGTCCGGCACGCCGACTACGTCTCCTTCACCGGCTCCACCCGCACCGGCCGCGAGGTCGCCCAGGGCGCCGCGGCCCGCCTCGTCGGCGTCTCCCTCGAACTCGGCGGCAAGAACGCCATGCTCGTCCTGCACGACGCCGACATCGAGAAGGCCGCCGCCGGCGCCGTCCGCGCCTGCTTCTCCTCCGCCGGTCAGCTGTGCATCTCCATCGAGCGGCTCTACGTCCACGCCTCGGTCGCCGACGCCTTCGTGGAGCGGTTCGCCGCCCGCACCAAGGCCATGCGCCTGGGCAGCTCGCTCGCCTACGGCGCCGACATGGGCTCGCTGGTCGGCGAGCGCCAGCTGGAGACCGTACGGCGGCACGTGGACGAGGCCCTCGCCAAGGGCGCCACCCTCGTCGCCGGCGGCACCGCACGCCCCGACATCGGCCCGCTCTTCTACGAGCCCACCATCCTCGACGGCGTCGAGGCACCCATGGCGGTGTGCGGCGAGGAGACCTTCGGCCCGGTCGTGTCCATCTACCGCTTCACCGACGAGGACCAGGCCATCGCCGAGGCCAACGGCACCGCCTACGGCCTCAACTCCAGCGTCTGGACCAAGGACGCCCGCCGCGGCCACGCCGTCGCCGCCCGCCTGCGCACCGGCACCGTCAACATCAACGAGGGCTACGCCCCGGCCTACGGCAGCGCCCAGGCGCCGATGGGCGGCATGAAGGACTCCGGGCTCGGCCGCCGCCACGGCTCCGAGGGCATCCTCAAGTACACCGAGGCCCAGACCGTCGCCCACCAGCGGCTGCTCCCGATGGCGCCCTCGCTGGGCATGGACGACGAGAAGTACGCGGCGTTCATGACCCGCAGCCTCAAGGTCATGAAGGCCCTCCGACTCCGCTGAAGGGGCACACCGTGTCTGAGTCGTACGACTACGACGTCATCGTCATCGGATCCGGCTTCGGGGGGTCGGTCTCTGCCCTGCGCCTCACCGAGAAGGGCTACCGGGTGGGCGTCCTGGAGGCGGGGCGCCGCTTCACCCGCGACAGCCTGCCCAAGAACAGCTGGGACCTGCGCAACTACCTGTGGGCCCCGGCCCTCGGGCTGTACGGGATCCAGCGCATCCACCTGCTCGGCAACGTGATGGTGCTCGCGGGCGCCGGGGTGGGCGGCGGCTCCCTCAACTACGCCAACACCCTGTACGTGCCGCCCACCGCCTTCTTCGAGGACCGGCAGTGGGCGGGCATCACCGACTGGCGCGAGGAACTGGCCCCGTACTACGACCAGGCCAAGCGGATGCTCGGCGTCCGCCTCAACCCGACCATGACCCCCTCCGACGTCCACCTCAAGGCGGCCGCGGCGAAGATGGGCGTGGCCGACTCCTTCCACATGGCCCCGGTCGGCGTCTTCTTCGGCGACGGCGCCGACGCGGAGGGGCACGCGCGGGTCCGGCCCGGGGACGAGGTCGCCGACCCGTACTTCGGCGGCGTCGGCCCCGCCCGCAAAGCCTGCACCGAATGCGGCGAGTGCATGACCGGCTGCCGGCACGGCGCGAAGAACACCCTGGGCGAGAACTACCTGCACCTCGCCGAGCGCGCCGGTGCCGTCATCCACCCCATGACCACGGTCACCGCCCTCTCCGAACACCCCGAGGGCGGCTACCGGATCCGTACGGTCCCCACCGACCAGCGCCGCAAGGGCAGGCCGAAGGTGCTGCGCGCCCGGTACGTGGTCGTCGCGGCGGGCACGTACGGGACCCAGACCCTGCTGCACACGATGAAGGACCGCGGCGAGCTCCCCGGGATCTCGGACCGGCTCGGCGACCTGACCCGGACCAACTCCGAGGGCCTGGTCGGCGCGCAGACCCACGACCGCCGCTACCGCAAGCGGCACGGCGCGGGCCCCGGCACGGAGCGGCGCGCCGACTTCACCCGGGGCGTGGCGATCACCTCCTCGGTGCACCCCAACGCCGACACGCACATCGAGCCCGTCCGCTACGGCAAGGGCTCCAACGCGATGGGGTTCATGACCGTCCTCCAGGTCCCGTACAGCAGGCACCGCGTCCGCGCCTGGTTCGCCCGCACCGCGAGGCACCCGCTCCAGCTGGCCCGTTCGCTGTCCAACCGGCGCTGGTCGGAGCGGACCATCATCGGCCTGGTCATGCAGTCGCTGGACAACTCGCTGACCACCTACCGCAAGCCCGGCGGCATCGGGAAGGGGCTGCTCACCGCCCGCCAGGGCCATGGCGCCCCCAACCCGGTCCAGATCGCGGAGGCCACCCAGGCGGCCACCCTGCTGGCCGAGGAGATCAACGGCTTCGCCGGCAGCAACATCGGCGAGCTCATGGGCACCCCGCTGACCGCGCACTTCCTCGGCGGCTGCCCGATCGGCGCCTCGCCCGAGGAGGGCGTGGTGGACCCGTACCACCGGCTCTACGGGCACCCGGGGATCTCGGTGGTGGACGGCTCGGCGGTCTCCGCGAACCTCGGCGTGAACCCGTCGCTGACGATCACGGCGCAGGCCGAGCGGGCGATGTCGTACTGGCCGAACAAGGGCGAGAAGGACCCGCGTCCCGAGCAGGGAGCGGGCTACGTACGGCTCGCGGCGGTGGAACCGGCCCGTCCGGCCGTTCCGAAGGAGGCCTTCGGCGCCCTGCGGCTGCCGTTCCTGGCCGTCCCCGAGGTCCCGCCGAAGGCCGTGGACCAGGTCTGATGCCCGGGTCGGTACCGCGCTCCCCCTCCGAGCGCGGTACCCACCGCGGTACATGAGTGACAGGCGGTCGCCACGGAAGGTTGTACCGGAATCAGTCACCCCGGGCTGTGGTGTCGGTCACACAGCGAAGTGTGCATGGGCGACCGGAGGGGCCGGGAGCGACCGGAGCGGACCCGAGGGGCCCCGCGAGGACCCGAGGGGACTTGCGAGGGACCGGAACGCCGAACGGCCGGCCCGGGGCGTCCCCAGGGCCGGCCGTTCTTTATGGGGTGACCGGGCTGCTGTCCCCTGCCGTCCGGTCACGCGAGGGAGCGAGGTCCCACGACGCGCCCCCACGGGGAACGCGTCTCATCGCTCCGGCGGAGCCACGCGTGGTGTTGCGGTCCCGCGCCTGGCTGGCGCGGACAACCACACCAACGAAGGGCACTCGGGGCGGTCACGCTCCGGACGGGTGACGAACAGCCGTCACACCCGGCCTCGGCACAGCTCGAGCAGCGTCATGGCGAGGGCGGTGCCGGGCTTGCCGAGGGCATCGCTCCAGTGCGAGAGCACCTCCATCTCCCGGGACAGGTGCACCCGCCGTCCGCCCGAGGAGATCCGCGCCTCCTGAATGACCGTCGAGACGGCCATGCGCTCCTGGATCAGCCCGATGATCCGGTCGTCGAGGGCGTCGATGCGCTCACGGGAGCCGGCGATGAGCTGCTCGGGGGTGGCGGCGGTGATCGTGGTCGTGGTCATGGTCTTCGTCTCCTGTCGGATGGAACCCGCCGCCCGCCAGCCCCGGGAACGCCAGAGCGCCCCGGTCCTGTCGGACCGGGGCGCTCTGGGAAGTTCAGCGGCTCAGGCGAGCATCACGAAGACCCATGGCGACCGGACCGGCCGGTGCCATAGGTAAAGAGGAAGCTCAGCTGCTTGCGCATGGAACGGATTATGTACTTCCGTCCCCCTCCCGGCCAAGCCGGTTCGGATGGTGAGACGAAGAGGGGTGTGGGTGCCCCGTTAGAATCGACAAAACAGCCACCTCTTCCGCCGGAAGGCCGCCCCGTGCCAGAAGCACCCTCCGCCGCCCACGACAGCGCCCCGGACACGGTTCTCGTCGTCGACTTCGGCGCCCAGTACGCCCAGCTCATCGCCCGTCGCGTCCGCGAGGCACGGGTCTACAGCGAGATCGTGCCGAGCTCGATGCCCGTCGACGAGATGCTGGCCAAGAACCCCAAGGCGATCATCCTCTCCGGCGGTCCGTCCTCCGTGTACGAGGAAGGCGCCCCGCGGCTCGACCGCTCCCTGTTCGAGGCCGGCGTTCCCGTCTTCGGCATGTGCTACGGCTTCCAGCTGATGGCGACCACCCTCGGCGGCCAGGTCGACAACACCGGCGCCCGCGAGTACGGTCGCACCCCGCTGGCCGTCTCCAAGACCGGCTCCACCCTCTTCGAGGGCACCCCCGGGCAGCAGTCGGTGTGGATGTCCCACGGCGACGCCTGCTCCGCCGCCCCCGAGGGCTTCACCGTCACCGCGTCCACCGACGTGGTCCCCGTCGCAGCCTTCGAGAACGACGAGAAGAAGCTGTACGGCGTGCAGTACCACCCCGAGGTGATGCACTCCACGCACGGCCAGCAGGTCCTCGAGCACTTCCTCTACCGGGGTGCGGGCCTGTCCCCGACCTGGACCACCGGCAACATCGTCGAGGAGCAGATCGCGGCCATCCGCGAGCAGGTCGGCGACAAGCGCGCCATCTGCGGCCTCTCCGGCGGCGTGGACTCGGCCGTGGCCGCGGCCCTCGTGCAGAAGGCCATCGGCTCGCAGCTGACCTGCGTGTACGTCGACCACGGTCTGATGCGCAAGGGCGAGACCGAGCAGGTCGAGAAGGACTTCGTCGCCGCGACCGGCGTGCAGCTGAAGGTCGTCGACGCGCAGGAGCGCTTCCTGAACGCGCTGGCCGGCGTCTCCGACCCGGAGACCAAGCGCAAGATCATCGGCCGTGAGTTCATCCGCGTCTTCGAGCAGGCCCAGCTGGAGATCCTCCAGGAGGACGGCCCCGCGGTGGCCTTCCTGGTGCAGGGCACCCTGTACCCGGACGTCGTCGAGTCCGGCGGCGGCACCGGCACCGCGAACATCAAGTCCCACCACAACGTGGGCGGGCTCCCCGACGACATCGAGTTCGAGCTCGTCGAGCCGCTGCGCCAGCTGTTCAAGGACGAGGTCCGGATGGTCGGCCAGGAGCTGGGCCTGCCGGACGAGATCGTCCACCGCCAGCCCTTCCCCGGCCCCGGCCTCGGCATCCGCATCGTCGGCGAGGTCACCAGGGAGCGCCTGGACCTGCTCCGCGAGGCCGACGCCATCGCCCGCCACGAGCTCACCGCGGCCGGCCTGGACCGCGAGATCTGGCAGTGCCCAGTCGTGCTGCTCGCGGACGTCCGCAGCGTCGGCGTCCAGGGCGACGGCCGCACCTACGGCCACCCGATCGTGCTGCGCCCCGTCTCCTCCGAGGACGCGATGACCGCGGACTGGACGCGCATGCCGTACGAGGTGCTCGCGCGGATCTCCACCCGCATCACCAATGAGGTGCCGGACGTGAACCGCGTGGTCCTGGACTGCACGAGCAAGCCCCCGGGCACCATCGAGTGGGAGTAGTCCCCACCCGCACCGCAGACGAAGCCGCCGCTCCCTCCCGAGCGGCGGCTTCGCCGTTTCCGGCGCCGCCGTCCCGGCGCCCCCGCCCGGCGCCGCTTCCTCCGGCGGCTTTTCTCCGGCCGCTTTTCTCTGGCCGCTTTTCTCTGGCCACTTCACGGAGGCGCCGGTACCTTGCGCCGCGACCCGAGCCGTCGGAGGAGGTCCCATGCCGGATCAGCCCGTACCCGTCCCCGTGGAACGGCTCGGCTTCGAGATGCCGCCCGTCCACACCGACCCGGCCGACGAGCGGGCGCACCGCAAGGAGCGGCTCGCCGGGGCGCTGCGCCTGCTGGGCCGGCTCGGCTACGAGGACGGGGTGTCGGGGCACGTCAGCGCGCGGGACCCGGAGTTCGAGGACTGCTACTGGGTCAATCCCTTCGGGCGGGCCTTCGGCGCGCTGACCCCCGCGGACCTGCTGCTGGTCGACGGGGAGGGCCGGGTCCTCCAGGGCGAGCGCCGGGTCAACGAGCTGGCCTTCGCCGTGCACGCCGCCGTGCACCGGGAGCGGCCCGAGGTGGTGGCCGTGGTGCGCACGCAGGCCCCGTACGGCCGCGCCCTCGCCGCCCTCGGCGAGCTGCTGGCCCCCGTCTCCCAGGAGGCCTGCGCCTTCTACGAGGACCACGCGCTGCTCGACGAGTTCGCCGGAGCCGAGGACGCGAGCCGGATCGGGCGCGCGCTGGGCCCGTACAAGGCGCTGATCCTGCGCAACCGGGGGCTGCTGACGGTCGGGGGCTCGGTGGACGCCGCGGTCTGGTGGTTCATCGCGGCGGAGCGGGCCGCGCAGGTGCAGCTGATCGCGCGGGCGGCCGGGAAACCGGTGCTCATCGACCACCACAGCGCGCTCGCCACACGGGAGCGGTTCGGGTCCGATCTGGCCGCCTGGGTGAACTACCAGCCCCTGCGCCACAACGGTGACACGCCGGTGGCGTCAACATCATGAACGGTTAATCACCTGCTCTGACATCGTGCGCAATCCGGAACACTGCCGCAGTGGTGCACAATTCGCTGGCATTGCACCGTAGTTCAGAGAGGCGGCACGCACGTGGCTGTCCAAGAGATGTCCCGGGGTACTCACACCGCGGCCTGCGCATGCGACGACTGCGCACGGGAAGGGCACCGCCGCGCCGTGGCCGCCTTCCTGGAGAAGCGCGACGAGTTCGCCGCAGGACAGGGGCTGCCCGCCGCCGTGGCCCACTCCCTCGGAGCGTCCCGCCAGTGGGTCTCCGACGAGCTGACCCTGTCGGCGCGCACCGTCGCCGACCGGGGCCGGGAGGCCGGGAACTCCTGGCTGTACCTGTTCTCGCGGCGGGCCGTGCTCGGCGTGTGGATCGCCGCCGGGGTGCTGCTCCTGGTCCAGGTCGGGACCGCGCTCGGCACCGGCTGGTCCACGGCCCGCACCGCCGGGCTGCTGGCCGCCCTGGTCCTGGCCGGGCTGCTCACCGTCGCGGCCCGCGCCCAGTCGGTGCGCGGCGGGCTGCTGGCCCCGCTGGTCGGCGAGGACAACCGGCTGTCCACGTCCAAGTCGGTGCCGAGCGCCTGGGTGGTGCTGACGGCCTTCGCCGGGCTGCTGCCCGCGCTGCGGCTGGCGGCCTCGGCGCCGGGGCCGGAGCGGCAGGCCCTGTACGCGGGGTTCGCCCTGGACCGGGCGCTGCCGCTGCTGGCGGTGGTCTCGCTGACCTCGGTGGTGGCCGTGGTGGTGCGCCGGGTGGTCTCCGTACGGATCATGGGCCAGCGCCTGCAGAAGCTGCCGGCCGACCGGCCGCGCGGGGTGGACCTGCTGACGGACGACGCGGGGCGCGGCAGCTTCCCCGACGCGCAGTACGTGCTCGTCTCCACGGTGGTGCTGGTCTACGCGGCCGCGTCGCTGGCCCGCTTCCCGGACCGGCTGCCGCAGTTGCCCTGGGCCCTGGCCCTGCTGGTGGCGCTGTCGGCCGCGGTGTACCTGGCGGCCAAGTACGCGGAGGGCACCCGCCCGCTCGTGCTGTCGGTGGTGCGCAGACGGGAGCCCGGCGACCTGGACGCGGCCGTCCGGCCCGGGGACGACATCGAGATCCGGGGGGTGGGCTTCGTGCCTCCCGGGGCGCAGACCCCGGAGATGCTGGCCCGGCTGGTGGTGCGGATCGGGGCGGTGCACGTGCACGTGCCGCTGGTTCCGGTGCCGGGCGGGTTCACCAACCCCTCCGACACGGTGCTGACGGTGCCGGTGCCGGCCGAGGTGGAGCCGGGGCGGATCGACATCCAGGTGGTGACCGCCGCCGGGGTGGAATCCAACCGATGCATCATCGACGTGGCCGAGTGATCGGGGTACACATGTCGCGTGACCCGAACTGATGTCTCGACAGACGCGTCCGCAGTCCGCCCGCCGACGGTACGGCCGGCCGACTACGCACTGCTGCCCCTGCGGATCTTCCTCGGCGTGACCTTCGTCTACGCGGGCGTGGACAAGCTGACCGACTCCGCGTTCCTCTCCGCCTCCGGAGCGGGCTCCATCGGGGAGCTGATGACGGGGGTGCGCGACACCTCCGCGATTCCCGCCATGGTCGACATGGCCCTGGAGTCGCCCGTCGGCTTCGCCGTCGCCCTGGCCATCGGGGAGATCCTCGTCGGCCTCGGGACGCTGGCCGGCCTGCTGACCAGGATCGCGGCCGCCGGCGGCGCGCTGATCGCGCTCAGCCTGTGGCTCACCGTGTCGTGGGCGGTGACCCCGTACTACTACGGCAACGACCTGATCTACATGATCGCCTGGATCCCGCTGATCATCGCCGGGGCGCCCTACTGGTCCCTGGACTCGCTGATCGGGTCGCGCTGGCGGCGGTCGCGCCTGACGGCGTAGGTCACCATCCCGGTCAGGGCGGCGAGCGAGAGCCCGCCCACCGTGAGCGGGATGACCAGGAACCAGGGCAGGTCGGTCTCGCCGCTGCTGTCGAGCAGGTACAGCACGCCCGCGACCAGCAGGGCCAGCCCCGCGATCAGCCGTCCCGGCTGGAACTCATGACGCCGCACGGGCCACCTCCACCTGTCCCACACCCGCGTTCAGGTGCAGCTCGATCGTCCCGCCGGCCTCGGTGCCGGCCTCGGGCGACAGGGTCGCCCGCCGGTGTTCGCCGCCGCCGCGGACCCGTACGTCCTCGCTCGTGTCCCCGGGCATCTGGATGTCGCCCAGACGGATGGTCACATCGGCCTCGGCCGTCACCTCGCGGGGCACGACCACCTTCAGCCGGCCCGCGTCCACGGAGGCCCGGACGGCCAGGGTGGTGCCCTTGGGCACGTCCAGCCGGCTCAGGTCCAAGGTGGCGAAGCCGGTCCCCGCCTCGTACTCGGGCCGTACGTCGGCCACCGCGGCCGGCCGCCACGCGGTCTCCCGCCAGTCCGTGCCGATCTCCCGGGGCAGTACGGCGGCCACCGCGAGCAGCCCCGAGGTGAACACGGCCAGCACGACCGTGCCGAAGCCGGTGCGCCCCAGCAGGGAGCTGACGGCGAGACCGAGGCCGAAGACGACGAGCGCGGCCGCCAGTCCGGCCTGCAGGGCCTCGCCCAGCGGATGCCCCTGCCACTTGGTGCTCGCCGCGGCGACCCCGGCGATCACCGCGAGGACGAAGACCCGGCCGCCGATGCCGCCGCGCGGGCGGGCCGGAGCGGAGGGCTCCTTCACGGCCGGGGCCGGTGCGGCGCCCGGCTGCACGGGGACGGGCGAGTCGGCGGGGCCCCACAGGTACCCCGTCGCGCCGACCGGGCCGGTGGTGCCGTCCTTGACCAGCGGGTCCCGCCACCACGACGGGCCGCCCGGGGCGGGCGGTGCCTTCGTCTCCGGCGGTGCCTTCGTCTCCTGCGGCGCGGGGGCCTCGGCCTCCACCGGGCCCGCGGTCCGCCGCCGCTGCGACCAGTACGAGGCTCCGCCCAGCGCCAGGATCACCAGCACCGAGAAGACCGCGAGCACGCCGTTGTCCAGCATCGACAGGAACAGCGCGCAGCCGACCAGCGCGGCGAACACCGCGGCGAGGGTGGCGCCCTCGACGCGGCCGGTCAGCATCTTCTTCGCCTCGCTGTCCTCCTCCCCGTCCTGGGGGAGCAGCAGCCACGCGAAGCCGTAGAAGATCAGGCCGACGCCGCCGGTGACCGCGAGGACGCCCAACACGATCCGGAAGACCACCGGGTCCAGGTCGAAGTACCGGCCCAGACCCCCGCACACGCCCGCCAGGACCTTGTCGCGCTTGCTGCGGCGCAGGGGAGGCCGGACTTCGGGTGCCTGGGGCGCCCCGGGCTCCGGCGGGGCGTCGTGTACTTCGGTCATGCGTCCATGGTGACGGCCCGCGGCGGCCCGCGGCACCGGGCCCGACCCTGGCGCAACCCTGATATCCCCCGGGTCGAATTGGGGGGCAGCCCTGATGCCGGGCCGCTCCCGCGCGTGTGACCCTTGGTGACATGCCCGCAGCCGCCGCTTCCCGCACCCCGCACGCCCCCGACGTCGACGAGGTGCCGCAGCGCAAGCTCTACCGCAGCGCCGACGGCCGGATGCTCGGCGGCGTCGCACGGGGGCTCGCCGGGCACCTCGGGCTGCCGGTGATCTGGGTCCGGCTGGCCTTCCTCGGCCTGTTCATGTGGGGCGACGGGCTCGGCGTGCTGCTGTACGCCGCGTTCTGGGTGTTCGTACCGCTGGGCGTCGGCGGCCGCAGCGGACACCGCTCGTACTTCGAGACCCTGCCCGACGGCACCCGCCGCCTGCGCAAACCCGACAAGGGGCAGATCACCGCGCTGATCGCGCTGTGCATCGGCGCGGGCATCTTCATCTCGCAGGTCCAGGTCGGCGGCGCCTCCGGCCGGTACGTGTGGCCGACGCTGCTGGTCGGGGCCGGGGTGGTTCTCGTATGGCGGCAGGCCGACAACGCCCGCCGGGCCCACTGGACCGAGGCGGCCGGACGGCACGGGCGGCTGCTGCAGGCGGCCCGGGCGCTGGCCGGGGTGGCCCTGGTCGGCGTCGGGCTCACCGTCTTCATTGTCGTACGCGGCTCCGCGGCCCAGCTCGGCAACGTCCTCACCGCCACCCTCGCCGTCCTCGTCGGCGTCGCGCTGCTCGCCGGCCCCTGGCTGATCCGGATGACCCAGGACCTCTCCGAGGAGCGGCTGATGCGCATCCGCGCCCAGGAGCGCGCCGAGGTCGCCGCCCACGTGCACGACTCGGTGCTGCACACCCTCACCCTGATCCAGCGCAACGCCGAGGACGTCGGGGAGGTGCGCCGCCTCGCGCGGGCCCAGGAGCGGGAGCTGCGGAACTGGCTGTACAAGCCCGAGGGCACCGGCAAGGACGAGGACGAGGAGCCGGCCACCCTGGCGGAGGCCGTGAAGAAGACCGCCGCCGAGGTGGAGGACCACCACGGCGTCCCCATCGAGGTCGTCGTCGTCGGCGACTGCCCGCTCGACGAGGGGCTGGCCGCACAGATCCAGGCCGCGCGCGAGGCGATGGTCAACGCCGCCAAGTACGGTGGCGAGGGAGGCCCGGTACAGGTGTACGCGGAAGTGGAGGGGCAGACGGTGTTCGTGTCCGTACGGGACCGCGGACCGGGCTTCGACATCGACGCCGTACCGGACGACCGGATGGGCGTACGAGAATCGATCATCGGCCGGATGCAGCGCAACGGCGGGACCGCGCGGCTGCGGTCGGCGCCCGACGGCGGCACGGAAGTCGAGCTGGAGATGGAGAGGGCGGCGAACACAGCATGACCGAGGACAACGCGGTGACGCAGACCGGCAGGCGGGTCCGGGTGGTGCTCGTCGACGACCACCGGATGTTCCGCACCGGCGTACAGGCCGAGATCGGCGAGACCGAGCGGACCGGGGTCGAGGTCGTCGGCGAGGCCGCCGACGTGGACCAGGCCGTCACCGTCATCACCGCCACCCGGCCCGAGGTGGTCCTGCTGGACGTGCACCTGCCCGGCGGCGGCGGGGTCGAGGTGCTGCGGCGCTGCGCCCCGCTGATGGCGGCGGCCGAGAACCAGGTGCGGTTCCTGGCGCTGTCGGTGTCGGACGCGGCGGAGGACGTCATCGGCGTCATCCGGGGCGGCGCGCGCGGCTACGTCACCAAGACGATCACCGGCACCGACCTGGTGAACTCGATCTTCCGGGTGCAGGAGGGGGACGCGGTGTTCTCGCCGCGGCTGGCGGGCTTCGTGCTCGACGCCTTCGCCTCCACGGACGCCCCGCCCGTCGACGAGGACCTGGACCGGCTGACCCAGCGCGAGCGCGAGGTGCTGCGGCTCATCGCGCGCGGGTACGCGTACAAGGAGATCGCCAAGCAGCTCTTCATCTCCGTCAAGACGGTGGAGTCGCACGTCTCGGCCGTGCTCAGGAAGCTCCAGCTGTCCAACCGGCACGAGCTGACCCGCTGGGCGACGGCCCGCCGGCTGGTGTAGCCGCCGCAGGGGACCCCGAGGTGACCGGACGCGATCGAATGCGACCGGTCACGACCGTTCGCGACCTGATGTGACCCATACCGCAGGCCGAGCGGGCAACCGCCGCGGGCCGCGCAGCCCTCTACGTTGCCGTGATGAGCCTGACGGGGACCCCCCTCTTCGCGACGGTGGTCGCCCTGACCTTGATCGCCGTCGTCCTGCCGCTGGCCGTGTGGAGCAAGGTGCGCGGCCCTGCCGCCGTACGCGTGGCCTCCCGCGCCCTGATGGTGGTGTTCGCGCAGGTCACCGCCATCGCGCTGGTGTTCATCGGGGTCAACCGGGACATGAACTTCTACGCCTCGTGGGGCGACCTGCTCGGCACCGGCACCTACGTCACCGCCGCCCCCGACCTCGGCCCGGACGGGCTCGGCGGGAAGCGGGCCGAGGCCGCGCCCAAGGTGAAGCAGGCTTTCGAGCCCGTGGAGGGCCTCGGGGGCCGGGTCCAGAAGACCGAGCTCGACGGCAAGGTCTCCGGGGTCAAGGGCGACGTCATGGTGTGGCTGCCGCCCCAGTACGACGACCCGGCCTACAAGGACAAGAAGTTCCCCGTGGTCGAGCTGATCCCGGGCATCCCGGGGACGGGCAAGTCCTGGTTCCAGGGGGTCAAGGCGCATGAGGTGCTGGAACCGCTCATGAAGAGCGGCAAGGTGCAGCCGTTCATCCTGGTCTCGCCGCGCGCCATGCTGCTGGGCAACGCCGACACCGGCTGCGCCAACATCCCCGGCAAGGTCAACGCCGACAGCTGGTTCAGCGTCGACGTCCGCAAGATGGTCGTCGACAACTTCCGCGTCTCGGAGGAGGCCCGCAACTGGGGCGTGGCCGGGTACTCGGCCGGGGCGTACTGCGCCGCGAAGCTGGCGATCAACCACCCCGACCGCTACAGCGCGGCCGTCTCCCTGTCCGGCTACAACGACCCGGGCCAGGAGCCGTCCTCGCTGGTCGCCCAGGATCCGGAACTGCGCCGTACGCACAACCTGAAGCACGTGCTGCAGACCGCGCCCACGCCGCCGGCGGTCTCGCTGTGGATGTCGGGGGCCGAGCACGACGGATACCTGTCGGGCACGGACCTCAAGGCGATCGCCAAGAGCCCGACCGTGGTGCACGCCGAGAAGGTGACCGGCGGGCACAACCTCGACTCGTGGTCGAAGCAGCTGCCGCAGACCTTCGACTGGCTGAGCAAGACGGTCAAGGCGCCGTAGCGCTGCCCGGTCCGCTCACGCCTTCGCGACGCGGCCAGGCGGCGCGGCTAGGCGGGGCGGGAGGCGCCCGCCCAGGGCATCGAGTCGATCGGCGCCACGCGGACCGTCGATCCGGGGCGCGGTGCGTGGATCATCTGGCCGTTGCCGATGTACAGGCCGACGTGGGTGACCCCGGAGTAAAAGAACACCAGGTCGCCGGGGGCCAGCTGGTCGCGGGAGACGCGCCGGCCGGCGTTGATCTGGGTGTAGGTGGTGCGGGGGAGGGACACCCCGGCCGAGCGCCAGGCCGCTTGGGTCAGCCCCGAGCAGTCGAAGGAGCCCGGGCCCGTCGCGCCCCAGACGTACGGCTTCCCGATCGCCCCGTGCGCGAAGGCCACGGCACGGGCCGCCCGCGAACCGTCCGACGGCGCCGGCGCCGGCGGAGGCGGTGCGGACTGCGGGCCGGCCGCGGGGGCGCCGCCGCCCGAGCGGGCCTCGTACGCGGCGCGCTGCTCGGCGGTCAGCTTCGCCAGGAGCTGCTTGGCGGTGGCCAGCTTGCCCTCGATCTCGGCCTTGTGCCCGGCCAGTTCGTCCCGCTGCGCGCGCAGGTCGGCGAGGCGTCCGGCGGCCTGCTCCTTCAGCTTGCCGACCTCGTCGAGCCGGCGGCGTACGGAGCTGATCCCGGCGGCGTTGCGGTCCCCGGCACGGGAGATGAAGGAGGCCTGGGCGAGGTACTCCTGCGGGTCGGCCGCCATGGCGAGCTGTACGGCGGTCCCCAGGGAGCCGCGGCGGTACTGGGTGGCGGCGAGCGAACCGAGGGTGCCGCGGGCGGCGTTGAGCTGGTCGGTCTTGCGGGCGGTCTCGTCGCGCAGGCCGTCCAGCGCCCGCTCGGCCTCGTCGGCCTTCTGCTTCGCCCCGTTGTACCGCTCGGTCGCGGCCTCGGCCTCCTCGTAGAGCCGGTCCACCTCTGCCTCGACCTGCGCGGGCGTGGGGCGGGGGTCGGCCTGGGAGGTGCCTTCGAAGGCGGTGGCGGTGGCAGCGCCCGCGAGGGCGAGAGTGGCGGCGGTCCGTACGGTTCCGCCGGAGAGCGGGCGCTGCCTGGGCTTTCGATGACTGGCCACGAGGGCCTCACGTCCTTCCTCTCTCGGTGCTTGGAGGAGGACGCTAGACCCGCAGGTAACGGGCAGATGACGAGATGATCGCAAGTGTCCTGATGCGACCGCGGTTGGCCGCCCGGGACCGATGCGGATCAGTGCCAGAGGACGGCGATGAAGATATTGACCACGGTCAGACCGCCCACCGCGCCGAACAGCGCCTTCTCCACGCGCTCCTCGTCGCGCTTGACGTAGACGAGGGCGAGGATCACGAAGAGGATCGCCAGCTTCACGCCGACCTTGACGTTGTTGACGGCGGAGCCGTCCATCTCGTTGAAGCCGACCAGGAGCACGCCGGTGACGAGCATGGTGAGCGCGCCGTGCAGCATGGCGGGCACGAACCGGGCGGTGCCCGCGCTCATCGCCTTCATCTGGGTGAGGAACCCGCCGAGGAGGGAGGCGATCCCGATGATGTGCAGGCCGACGAAGACATTGATGAGTACGTCCATGGCGTCGAGCGTACGGGCGGGCCGCGGCGGCCCGGCGGGCGGGTGCCCGGCCGGTCGGGGGCCTTGTCGGGCGGTCGGGCAGGCGCCTCGTCGGGCGGTCGGGCAGGCGCCTCGTCGGGCGGTCGGGCAGGCGGCTTGACGGGCGGCCGGTCGGGCGGCTTGTCGGGCGGTCGGGAGGCCTCGACGGCGGGTCCGTGTCCGTACGGCTTCTGCGTACAGTTGGCCCATGGCCGCCGAAGAACTCCACCACCCCGACGCCGCCCGGATCGAGCTGGTCGAGGTCCTGGCAGCCCTCGGCCACCCCGTCCGGCTGGAGATCGTCCGGACCCTCTCCGGCGCGGGGGCGGAGGTCTTCTGCGGGGCCGTGGCCACCGGACTCCCGCGCTCCACCGTCACCCACCACCTGCGCACCCTGCGCGAGGCCGGGGTGATCCGCCAGCGGCCCGAAGGCCGCAGACTCTTCCTGACCCTGCGCCGCGAGGACCTGGAGCAGCGCTTCCCGGGACTGCTGGCCCTGGCCGTCGGCGATTTTCCGGGCCCGGGACCGGCTGTCGGTCCCGCCCCCTAGACTCGGAATGCGATGAGCAGCCTCTTTGACGACAGTTTCCTGGCGGACCTCACCCCCTCCGACGAGGTCCCGCCGCCGCCCGAGGACCACGCCGCCCCGGAGCCGGAGGCGGACGACCTCTTCGAGGGCAAGTTCGACGTACCCATGTCCGGGGACGCCTACTACCGGGACGGCGCCCCCAAGCCCGTGATCGACCCGGCGGTGCTCCTGGACGGGCTGAACGAGCAGCAGCGCGCGGCGGTGGTGCACGCGGGCTCGCCGCTGCTCATCGTCGCCGGCGCCGGCTCCGGGAAGACCCGGGTGCTGACCCACCGCATCGGACACCTGCTGTCCGCGCGCAACGTCCACCCGGGCCAGATCCTGGCGATCACCTTCACCAACAAGGCCGCCGGCGAGATGAAGGAGCGCGTGGAGGGCCTGGTCGGCCCGCGCGCCAACGCCATGTGGGTCTCCACCTTCCACAGCGCGTGCGTCCGCATCCTGCGCCGTGAGTCGAAGCGGCTCGGCTTCACCTCCTCGTTCTCGATCTACGACGCGGCCGACTCGAAGCGCCTGATGGCGCTCGTCTGCCGCGACCTGGACCTGGACCCGAAGAAGTTCCCGCCCAAGGCCTTCAACGCCAAGGTCTCGAACCTGAAGAACGAGCTGATCGACGCGGAGGCCTTCGCCGACCAGGCCGTCGACGGCTTCGAGAAGACGCTGGCCCAGGCGTACGGGATGTACCAGGGGCGGCTGCGCGAGGCGAACGCGCTCGACTTCGACGACATCATCATGACCACGGTCCACCTGCTCCAGGCGTTCCCGGACGTCGCCGAGCACTACCGGCGCCGCTTCCGGCACGTGCTGGTCGACGAGTACCAGGACACCAACCACGCCCAGTACACGCTGGTGCGCGAGCTGGTCGGCACCGGCTATCCGGACCTGCCCCCGGCCGAGCTGTGCGTGGTGGGTGACGCCGACCAGTCGATCTACGCCTTCCGCGGCGCGACCATCCGCAACATCCTCCAGTTCGAGGAGGACTACAAGGACGCGACGACGATCCTGCTCGAGCAGAATTACCGCTCCACGCAGACGATCCTCTCCGCCGCCAACGCGGTCATCGAGCGCAACGAGAACCGCCGCGCCAAGAACCTGTGGACCCAGGCCGGCACGGGCGCGGTCATCACCGGCTACGTCGCCGACACCGAGCACGACGAGGCGCAGTTCGTCGCCGACGAGATCGACCGCCTCACCGACGCCGGCGACGCCAAGGCCGGCGACGTCGCGATCTTCTACCGGACCAACGCGCAGTCACGCGTGTTCGAGGAGATTTTCATCCGGGTCGGGCTCCCGTACAAGGTCGTCGGCGGCGTCCGCTTCTACGAGCGCAAGGAGGTCCGCGACGTCCTCGCGTACCTGCGCGTCCTCGCCAACCCCGAGGACAACGTCCCGCTCCGCCGGATCCTGAACGTGCCCAAGCGCGGCATCGGCGAGCGCGCCGAGGCGATGATCGACGCGCTCGCGATGCGCGAGAAGATCACCTTCCCACAGGCGCTGCGGCGCGTGGACGAGGCCTTCGGCATGGCCGCGCGCTCCACGAACGCCGTGAAGCGCTTCAACGTCCTGATGGAAGAGCTCCGCACGATCGTCGACTCGGGCGCGGGCCCCGCGGTGGTGCTGGAGGCGGTGCTGGAGCGTACGGGCTACCTCGCCGAACTCCAGGCCTCGACCGACCCGCAGGACGAGACGCGGATCGAGAACCTCCAGGAACTGGCGGCGGTGGCTCTGGAGTTCGAGCAGGCCCGCGACCAGGCGGACACCTCCGCGCCCGGCGCCGCGGGGCCCGGGACGCTCGCCGAGTTCCTGGAGCAGGTCGCGCTGGTGGCCGACTCCGACCAGATCCCCGACGAGGCTGAGAGATCAGCGGCTGACGCCGCGGGCGAGGGCACGGGCGTCATCACGCTCATGACCCTGCACACCGCCAAGGGCCTGGAGTTCCCGGTGGTCTTCCTGACCGGCATGGAGGACGGGGTCTTCCCGCACATGCGGTCGCTGGGCCAGACCAAGGAGCTCGAGGAGGAGCGCCGCCTCGCGTACGTCGGCATCACGCGTGCGCGCGAGCGGCTGTATCTGACCCGGTCCTCGATGCGCAGCGCCTGGGGTACGCCCTCGTACAACCCGCCGTCGCGGTTCCTCGAGGAGATCCCGGCGGAGTACCTGCAGTGGAAGCGCACGGGCGCGGCCCAGAAGCCGGCCGGTCCGATCCGCGGCACGACCGGCGGGAAGGCGTCGTTCGGCACCTCGCCGGAGGCGTTCCTGTCCTCGTCGCGCACGAAGTCCGGTCCCTCGGGGTTCGCCACGCGCCGGGCCGCCGACAAGCCGGTGATCGCGCTGGTGGTCGGGGACCGGGTGACGCACGACCAGTTCGGGCTCGGCACCGTCATGGAGGTCAAGGGAGCGGGCGCGGACGCGCAGGCCACCATCGACTTCGGCGACGACAAGCCGAAGCGGCTGCTGCTGCGCTACGCGCCGGTGCAGAAGCTGTAGGCGGGGCTGTCGTGGTGGGCGCGGCCGTTGCCGCGCCCACGGGCGTTGCCGTGGTCGCTGCTGGGGCTGCCTGCTGGTTCCTAGTTCGGGTCCAGGCCGTGGCTGCGGAGCCATGCCAGGGGGTCGATCGCCGCTCCGCCGCCGGGCCGGACCTCGAAGTGGAGGTGCGGTCCGGTGGAGTTGCCCGAGTTGCCGGAGTACGCGATGACGTCGCCGGCCTTGACCTTGCCACCGCGGATCTTGGTGCTGCTGAGGTGGCAGTACCAGGTCTCGGTGCCGTCGGGCGCGGTGACGATGGCCATGTTCCCGTAGGCGCTGTTGTACTGGGTGCGCACGGTGCCGTCGGTGGCGGCCATGACCGGGGTGCCGTAGCCGACCGGGAAGTCGATGCCGGTGTGTACGGACATCCACATGCCGCCGGACTGGCCGAAGTTGGCGCTGAGGCCGTGCTGTTCGACGGGGATCGCGAACTTGGGGCGGGCCGCCTCCTTGGCCGCGGCCTCCTCCGCCTTGCGCTTCTTCTCCTCTTCCTGGCGCTCGCGCAGGTCGATGCGCTCCTGCGTGCGGCTCGCGCGGTCCGCGAAGTCTCCCGCGTCGGCGCTGAGCGCTGCCAGTTGGGTGTCGAGCTTGGTGTTCGCCGCGACGGGCTTCACCGAGGCCGGGTCGGGCGCGGCCATCGTGGTGGTGTCGTCGGCGGGCTTCTGCGTGCCGGTGAGCCCGCCGACGGAGGCGGCCGCGACACCCGCGACGCCCATCACGCAGGCGGAGGGCACGGCCACGGTCAGCAGGGCGGAACGCTTCGCCGGGGTCCGGCGGCGGCTGCTGCCACCGCCGCCCGCCTTGGCACTGCCCTTGGCGGAGGTCCGGCGCGCCGAGCGCGGCACGGAGGGAGAGGTGACGGGCATGGCCTGGGTGGGGAGGTCGTGGACCTCGGACACCTCGGACACCTCGGGCACTCCGGCCGCTTCGTCGCTCACGAGCTCGAAGACGGCGGTCTCTTCGTACGTCTCGGCGACGACGGTGTCCTGGGCCGGGATGTGGACCTCGTAGGCGTAGTCCGCGACGGTCGTCGTCGCCGCCTCGTACGTGTACTCCTGCGCGTAGTCGGGCTGCGCGGGCTGGTACTCGTACGCATACGCGGTCTCGGCCTGGTGCTGTGCCTGCGTCTCCGTGACCGTGTTCCACGCGGTGGCGTCGTACGCCCCGGTCTCGGTCCCGTAGCCCGGCATCGACCAGTGGCCGGTCTGCTCGCCGGAGGTGTCGTACCCGAAGGAGACGGCCGGCTGGTACTGCGCGTAACCGGACTGGTCCGTGCCCGCCGTGCTCCACGCACTGGCATCCCACTGACCGCTGCTGTCCGCAGGCAGGCCCTGGGACGGGATCGTGGACAGGTAGGCGTCCTGGGAGTTCCATGCCGTGGTGTCGTACGCGCCGGTCTCATAGGAGCCGTATGCAGCGTAGTTGACCCCCTGGCCCTGCGTTTCATAGGAAACGTAGGTCGAGTCACCAGCGAAAGTGGTGGTGGCAAGGCCGTCATACCCGGGATCCGGGTACTGGCCCGGCGAGGGGCGGTCGTTCACCAACTTCTCTTTCGCCTCGGCATTGGGGGGCCTGGGTGGCCGGGGAACTCGGGGTTCACCGGAGGAGAGCAGTGGCGTGACTGTACCCGGCGGTTACTGGCAACGACAATCTTCGGAGGGTTTCCTTGTCCGTGGAACCGGGCATTCGGCCCTCTTTCGGTCGCGTAAAGACGCAGCCTTGGCCTTGAGTTCGAAATTCGTTCGACTTCTCGTTGGTTGTTGTCTAGGCGACGGAAGCGGCTCCGGGGGCGGCTGCCGAGGCCGGTCCGATCCCGTCGAGGACGCGGCGGATGGCCGCGATCACGGTGGGGTGGACCGCCAGGGCGAGGTGCCCGATGCCGGTGACCTGCACGTTCTCCACGCGTAGATCCGGATGCTCGAGCCGGGCCGTCCCTACGGGCGTCATCACGGCATCGAACTCGCTCCAGAACGCCACGCACCGGGTGGTGCAGCCGGGCGCGGGCGCGGCCAGCTCGGCGAGCACGTCGGAGCCGGGACGCATCTGGCGCATGAGCGGGTGCGCGTCCAGGAAGGGGGCGATCTGCGTGCCGGAATGCGGGGTGCCGAGCGTGACGAGGGTCCGCACGCGGGCGTCGCCGCCGAGGCGCTGGACGTAGTACCGGCCGACCAGCCCGCCCAGGCTGTGCCCGACCAGGTCCACCCGGTCCTGCCCCGTGCGCTCGCACAGCTCCTCGACGCGCCGGGCCAGGTGGCGGGCCGCGACGCGCAGGTCGCGGGTGAAGGGCGAGTAGTTGTACGCCTCCACGTGCCGCAGACCGTCCGCCCCGAGGGCGCGGCGCAGCAGGACGAAGACGGAGCGGTTGTCGGTGAACCCGTGGAGGAGCAGGACGGGCGGGCGTGTCGCGGGCCGGCCGGTGGCGGCTTTCTCCTGGCACACCCCAGTGGGGTACAGGAGGAGATGTCCGCCGAGCACCACCACCTCGAGCGCGCCGGCCCTCAGCGCGGCGCCGGAGGCGGGAATCGACACGGGTATGTACAACCCCATTGACGGTCTCCCCTCAGCCCCTTGGGACTGTGGTCTGACGCCTGGTCTTGACGTCCACCGTGGCGCCACCGTGCCGTGCGGCTGTCGGCACGGTGGCGCAATGCCGTCCCACGTGTGATTTCCCCCTCCTGGTTGACCGCGAAACGGGAGCGTGCGCGATGCTGTACTTAACGTTCGTTCACTCGGGAGGCAGTGCGATGGGTGTGACCGGTCCGATCCGTGTGGTGGTGGCCAAGCCGGGTCTCGACGGCCACGACCGCGGCGCGAAGGTGATCGCGCGTGCGCTGCGTGACGCGGGCATGGAGGTCATCTACACGGGCCTTCACCAGACCCCCGAGCAGATCGTCGACACCGCCATCCAGGAGGACGCCGACGCGATCGGCCTCTCGATCCTCTCGGGCGCGCACAACACGCTGTTCGTGCGCGTCCTGGAACTCCTCAAGGAGCGCGACGCGGAGGACATCAAGGTCTTCGGCGGCGGCATCATCCCGGAGGACGACATCGCCCCCCTGAAGGAAAAGGGCGTAGCCGCCATCTTCACCCCGGGCGCAACGACGACTTCCATCGTCGACTGGGTCCAAGCCAACGTCCGCCAGTAACCCCCGCAGCCCGCTGCGACAGGCCCCCGGGCCCAGCCCGTCATGCTCCGACCAGCGCCGGGCCGCGCCCGCCTGGGCGGTCGGCCCCGCCTTGCGGGCACCCGGGCTGCACCCACATCCGGCCGCCTCTGGCGGGCGGCGGTCGCATCCAGCCGCACCGGGCGGACGGCGGGGGAAAATCAGCCTCGCCTGGGGGCACCTCCCAGCGGTAGCTGGGGGAGTTTGAGGCGCGGGGTCTGGGGCGGAGCCCCGGGTCCGGGCGGAGCCCGGCTCTGCCCGGACCTGGGACGGAGCCGGAGAGACTCAGGCCGGGGCCAGCTCCGTGAGCATGGTTTCGCGGAGGCGAAGGGTGGCGACGAGCCGCTGAAAGGCCTCGGCCCAGTACGCGGCGGCCCCACCAGCCGAATCCCCCGACTCCCCGCCCCCGGCATCGGCGGCCGCCTCCAACCGCCCAGCCTCCGCAGGATCAAGGCAGCGCTCCGCCAGCCCCATCACCCCGCTGAAGCTCCACGGGTAGCTGCCCGCCTCCCGGGCGGAATCCAGCGCGTCCACCACGGCCCGCCCCAGCGCCCCGGCCCACGGCACCACGCAGACCCCGAGCAGCTGGAACGCCTCCGACAGCCCGTGGGCCCGTATGAACCGCGCGACCCACTCCGCCCGTTCCCCGTCGGGCAGGGTCTCCAGGAGCTTGGCGCGCTCCGCGAGCGAGGCCGTGCCCGGGCCGGCCGCGGGCGGCGCGGACGCCTCGCCCAGCAGGGCCCGCGACCAGCGCGCATCGCGCTGGCGCACCGCCGCCCGGCACCACGCCGCGTGCAGCTCCTCCCGCCAGGATTCGCCTTCTGCCACCGGCAGCGCCACTATCTCCGCCGGGTCCAGCCCCCCGAACCGCTCCGGCCAGCAGGACAGCGGCGCCGATTCCACCAACTGGCCCAGCCACCAGGCCCGTTCGCCCCGCCCCGCGGGCGGGTTCCGGACGACCCCGTCCCGCAGCATCCCCGGATCGCATGCCGCGGGCGGATTCACCCCCTCCGGACCCACGCAGGCCAGGGCGCGCTCCGCCATCCGCCCCGCCAGCGCCGAGCCCGGCAGCGCCGACAGCAACTCGGCCGCCGTCGCACGGACATTGCGGCTGCGGTCGCCCAGAGCCGCCTCCAGGAACGGCTCGTCTCCGTCCGAGAGCCCCACCCGCAGCGAATCGAGGAACATCAGCCGGTCCTCGGCCCGCTCCGTGGCCCAGGTCGTCGCCAGCAGTTCCGTCGCGGCCGCCGCGTCGTGTGCCCGTACGGCGCCCAGCAGGGCCACCCGTTCCGCGAAGAGCCCCTCCTGCCAGAGCCGCTCCACCCCGGCCCGGTCGGTCACGGCCGGCAGCTCCCCGGCTCCGCCGGTCCCACCGCGCAGCGCGAACCGCCAGTCCGGATTCAGCCGCGCCAGCCACAGCCCCCGCGCCCCGGCCAGGGCGAGCGCCTGCGGCCGCAGGTCCGTACGGGCCCGGGCCGCGTCCAGCAGCGCCGGTACGAGCGCCTCCGGCGAGCGGTAGCCGTGCCGGCCGGCCGCGGCCAGCCACTGCGGCAGCAGTTCCGTCAGGTCAGGGGCCGCACCGCGGCGTCCGCCGCCGCCCGCACCCGTCCGGCCGGCCAGCAGTTGCGCGAGCCGTTGCCGGGCCGCGGCCGGCGGTGCCGGACGCGGGTCCCGGGGCGCCGGATCCGGGAGCGGGCCGGCCTCGGCCGGCCGCAGCCCGGCCCGGCGCCGCACGGTGTGCACGGCCGCCGCGTCCAGCAGGGCCTGCGGCGAGCCGGCCGGGCCCCCGCCCCGGCGCCGGTCGGTGCCCAGCAGCGCCGCACCGACCAGCTCCCCCCAGTCCCCGTACTCCTCGTCGCCCTTGCCCATCGGACCCCTCCCTCGACACTCGTCCGTCGTCACTGCCCGCGCTCCGGTCCCGCCCCCTCCGCGGGACCGGAGCAGTCGATGCCCCGTCGTTCAACTGCGCTCAACTGGCGTGGTTGTCGTTCATGCAAGCCCCCCGGCCTCTCGTCACCACACGACGGCGCCCCCGCGCCGCCGCGTCCTTCCCCGTCCGTGCCGCCCCTTCGTGACGGCACACGTGTCCCCAGGCCCCTGCCGATTTCGTTGTGTTTTCCTGCTGCGCCGAGCCCGGTGTCAGGCCAGCGGAACCGCCTCGGGCGAGCCCGGCTGCCAGGCGGTCAGCGGGGTGAAGCCGCGGTGGCCGCACTCCCCGAACACCGTCACCGGGCCCCCGCCCGACAGCGCGGCCAGCTGCCACAGGCCGCCGCGCGAGCGGCTGCCCGCCCCCGTGACGGGCACCGGCAGCGCGGAGTCGCCCCCCGCGTCCGCCAGCTGCCAGCCGAGCTCTCCCGGTATCGGGATCACCGGGCCGAGCACCACCGGCCAGGACTCCAGCCACGGGTCCGCCCGCAGGGCCGCCCCGTAGGCCTCCAGCGCGGCCCCCGTGCTCACCCCGGCCGGAACCTCCGCGCACGGCACGGCCGCCGAGGGCCTCTCCCCCAGATCCGCCCGCAGCCCCGCCGACCCGGGCCGGAAGCGGACTTCCGCCTCCAGCACCAGCCCCACCGGCAGCGCCAGCCCCGGCGCCCGCCCGGGCGGGCCGAAGTCCAGCACCAGGGCCGGACGCCCGCCCGCCAGCCCGCGCAGCCATATCCGGCGGGTGGTGAGCCTGCCGTCAGGTGACACCGAGTCGTACTGGGACAGCACCAGCCAGCGGTCCCGTACGGCCTCCCCCTCCCCGGAGGCCGGCAGTCCCACGCGGCTGCGCACGGTCGCGACCAGCTCTTCGGGCAGTGCCGCCACGCCCAGCCAGGCCCGGTCCAGCAGGTGCAGCAGCGCCGCCTCCTCCAGCATCCTGGCGGGCCAGCCGGGGCCGCAACTGGGTATCGTCCCCAACTCCCTTACCCGACCGGCCAGTCCGGGCGCCTGGGCGTCGACCATCCGGGCGGCCGTCTCCTCCCATGCCGCGTAACCCGCCTGCTCCTGCCCGGCGAGACCGCCGCGCAGCAGGTCGGCCAGCCGCTGCTCCAGCTCGGTGACCCCCGCCCCGATCCGGGCCGCCCGCCGCTCGGCGCGCCGCCGGGCCCCCTCCTCGTCCACCGGCCGGCCCGCCGGAGCGGCCGGCCGCGCGGCCTTCGTCGCACGGTCCGCCAGCCACTCCGCGGCCCACTCCGGCGCCTCTCCCGGCTCGCCCACCCCCTCCGCGGACCAGAGCAGCAGCAGGCCCAGCGCGTGCTTGCACGGGAACTTCCGGCTCGGGCAGGAGCACTTGTACGCCGGTCCCGCCAGGTCCACGACCGTGCGGTACGGCTTGCTGCCGCTGCCCTTGCACAACCCCCATACAGAACCGGAAGCGGAACCTCCGATCTGTGACCACGGCCCCGCCCCGCCGAGTCTGCCTCCCGCCTTGCGCGAGGCATCGTCAGGAGCCAGAGCCAGTACCTGTTCCGCCGTCCAGCGGACCCCCTGCTCAGTCATGTGAACCACCGTACGGACCCCCACTGACAATCACTCTGACCTGCAACAACGCCTCGAACAAGGGGCGTTGTCAGTGGTGTGGTGCACCGTTGGAACAGCAGTCGGGAGCGGCTGCCGAGCATTGGAGGGGGACCATGACCACGCCCGAGAACGACCGCGGAAACCAGGCACTGCGACCGCACGCCGAAGACGCCTTCGCACACGAACTGAAAGCCCTGGCGGCCGCGGACGACCGGCCCCGCCCGGCCCGCTGGAAGCTCTCCCCGTGGGCCGTGGCCACCTACCTGCTCGGCGGCACCCTCGACGACGGCACGGCGATCACGCCCAAGTACATCGGGCCGCGCCGCATCGTCGAAGTAGCCGTCACCACACTGGCCACCGACCGCGCCCTGCTCCTCCTCGGCGTCCCCGGCACCGCGAAGACCTGGGTCTCCGAACACCTCGCCGCGGCCGTCAGCGGAGACTCCACGCTCCTGGTCCAGGGCACCGCCGGAACCCCGGAGGAGGCCATCCGGTACGGCTGGAACTACGCCCGCCTGCTCGCCCACGGCCCCAGCCGCGAAGCCCTCGTGCCCAGCCCCGTCATGCGCGCCATGGCCGACGGCATGACCGCCCGCGTCGAGGAGCTCACCCGCATCCCCGCCGACGTCCAGGACACCCTCATCACCGTCCTGTCCGAGAAGACCCTGCCGATACCGGAGCTCGGCGAAGAGGTGCAGGCCGTGGGCGGCTTCAACCTCATCGCCACCGCCAACGACCGCGACCGCGGGGTCAACGAGCTGTCCAGCGCGCTGCGCCGGCGCTTCAACACCGTCGTCCTGCCCCTGCCCGCCACCGCCGACGCCGAGGTCGACATCGTCGCCCGCCGCGTCGACCAGATGGGCCGCGCCCTTGACCTGCCGGCCGTGCCCGAGGGCCTGGAGGAGATCCGCCGCGTCGTCACCGTCTTCCGCGAGCTGCGCGACGGGGTCACCGGCGACGGCCGGACGAAGGTGAAGTCGCCCAGCGGCACCCTGTCCACCGCCGAGGCCATCTCCGTCGTCACCGGCGGCCTGGCCCTGGCCGCCCACTTCGGGGACGGCGTGCTCCGCCCCTCCGACGTGGCCGCCGGGATCCTCGGAGCCGTCGTCCGAGACCCGGCCGCCGACAAGGTGGTCTGGCAGGAGTACCTGGAGACCGTGGTCCGCGAGCGGGACGGCTGGAAGGACTTCTACCGGGCCTGCCGGGAGGTGACGGCATGAGCCCGCTGCTGCTCGGCGTACGGCACCACGGGCCCGGCTCGGCCCGCGCCGTGCGCGCCGCTCTCGACGCGGCCAGGCCGGCCGCCGTGCTCATCGAGGGGCCGCCCGAAGGGGACGCACTGCTCGCGCTGGCCGCCGACCCCGGGATGCGGCCGCCCGTGGCCCTGCTCGCACACGCCGCGGACGACCCCGGCCGCGCCGCGTTCTGGCCGCTGGCCGGCTTCTCCCCGGAGTGGATCGCGATCCGCTGGGCGCAGGAGGCGGGCGTACCGGTGCGGTTCATGGACCTCCCGGCCGCCCACACCCTGGCCCGCCGCGAAGAGGGGGAGGGGGACGGGGAGGAGCCCGACTCCGTGCGGGTGGACCCCCTCGCGGTGCTCGCCGAGACCGCCGGGTACGACGATCCCGAGCGCTGGTGGGAGGACGTGGTCGAGCACCGGGGCACCGGGGCCGTGCCCGACCCGCTCGCCGCGTTCGAGGCGCTCGGGGAGGCCATGGGCGCACTGCGCGAGGCGTACGGCGACGGCGGCCACGCCCGCGACCTCGTGCGCGAGGCGTACATGCGGCAGCGGATGCGGGCCGCCCGCCGGGAGTTCGGCGACGCCTGCGCCGTGGTGTGCGGGGCCTGGCACGTGCCGGCGCTGCGGGCCGGTACCACCGCGGCCGCCGACAAGGCGCTGCTCACCGGCCTGCCGAAGGTCAAGGTGGAGACCACCTGGGTGCCCTGGACCCACCGCAGGCTGGCCCGGGCCGGCGGGTACGGCGCCGGGATCACCTCGCCCGGCTGGTACGCCCACCTCTTCGCGGCCCGGGACCGGCCCGTCGAGCGGTGGCTGACCAAGGCCGCCGGGCTGCTCCGGGAGGAGGACCGGCAGGTGTCCTCGGCGCACGTCATCGAGGCCGTGCGGCTCGCCGAGACGCTGGCCGCGATGCGCGGAAGACCGCTGCCCGGGCTGACGGAGACGCTGGAGGCGGTCCGGGCGGTGATGTGCGACGGATCCGACGTACCGCTCGCGCTGATCGAGGACCGGCTCGTCGTCGGGGACGTACTCGGGGAGGTCCCGGACACGGCCCCCGTCGTACCGCTCCAGCGCGACCTGACTCGCCGGCAGCGCTCGTTGCGGCTCAAGCCCGAGGCGCAGGAGCGCGAGCTGGAGCTCGACCTGCGCAAGGAGACCGACGCGGCCAAGTCGCTGCTGCTGCACCGGTTGCGGCTGCTCGGCATCGACTGGGGCATACCCACCGCCTCCCGGGGCAGCACCGGGACCTTCCGGGAGACCTGGCGGCTCCGCTGGGAGCCGGAGCTGTCGGTGCGGGTCGCGGAGGCCGGGATCTGGGGCACCACGGTGCTCGCGGCGGCCACCGCCAAGGCGGAGGCGGACGCGGTGGGCGCCGCGGAACTGGGCGAGGTCACCGCCCTCGCCGAACGGTGCCTGCTCGCCGGGCTGTCGGAGGCACTGCCCGCCGTCCTGCGGGCGCTCGCGGAGCGGGCCGCGCTGGACACCGATGTGGCACGGCTCGCCAAGGCCCTGCCGGCGCTGGCCCGTTCGCTGCGGTACGGGGACGTCCGCGGCACCGATGCGGCCGCCCTCGGCACGGTGGCGGCCGGGCTCGCCGAGCGGATATGCGTGGCACTGCCGTCCGCCTGTGCCACCGGGCTGGACGCCGACGCGGCGGCCGAGCTGCGCGGCCACGTGGACGGGGTGCACGGGGCGGTCGGGCTGCTGGCGGACGCGGACGACGGGCTGCGCGAGCGGTGGTCCGCGGTGCTGCGGACGCTGGCCGGCCGGGAGACCGTGCCGGGCCTGATACGCGGCCGTGCGGCCCGGCTGCTGCTCGACGACGGGCGGCTGCCGGCCGAGGAGACGGCCCGGCTGATGGGGCTCGCGCTGTCACCGGCGGGCGACCCGGCCGACGCGGCGGGCTGGATCGAGGGCTTCGCGGGCGGCAGTTCGGGCGGCGGGACCTTGCTGGTCCACGACGAACGGCTGCTGGGCCTGATCGACGGCTGGCTGACGGGGGTGCCGGAGCGGGCGTTCATCGATGTACTGCCGCTGCTGAGGCGGACGTTCGGGGCGTACGAGCCGGGGGTGAAGCAGACCCTGGGCGAGCTGGTCCGCCGGGGGCCGGGCGGCTCCGCCGGGTCGGCCGGGTCGGCCGGGGCCGGGGCGGAGGGGTTCGGGGCGGAGCTGGACGAGGTCCGTGCGGATGCGGTGCTGGACGTGGTCCGGATGCTGCTTTTGCCTCCCGGCGGGGTTGCGGTGCGGTGACGGGCGGCGGCCGGGGGCGGGTGCGGCGCCGTTGCCGGGGCTCCGCCCCGGACCCCGCGCCTCAAACGCCGGCGGGGCTGAAGATCGGGGCTCCGCCCCGGAC
>NZ_JBHXNP010000086.1:0-40798 GCF_042719495.1 Streptomyces sp. NPDC058525 | reverse complement strand
TTTACACGCACACCACGGAATCCTCCATCTGCTATTGTATGGGGGCTCGGTGTTGTTTATATGAGTCTGGGGGGTGCGGGGCCCGGCCGGCGGGCCGGGCCCCGCGTTGGTCAGGCTTGCGGGGAGCGGCGGCGGCGTACGGCCACGGCTCCGAGCGCGGCGAGCGCAACGGTGCCGCCGGCCAGCCCCGCCACCGGCACGGCAGCCTCGGCGGCGGCTTCCGCGAACCCCCCGGCCACCCCGCCCTCGGCATAGGCGGAGCCCGGCAGCTTGTCCCCGTAGGCCTTCGTGACCCGCGCACGGTACGCACCGAGGCTCGTACCGCCCGCCCCCACGGCCCGCACCGCGTCCTCGTCGAGCGGCAGCACCCGGCCTCCCTGGGCCACGTACCATGCGTCGATCTGCGGTTCCCGGAACACGGTGCCGCCGGGCAGCTTCTCGGCGCCCAGCCTGGCGTAGCGGAACTCGTCGTCGCCGGTGGCGATGTTCACGACCTGCCAGCCCGCCTCCGTCCGCGCCGTCCACAGCGCGGCCCGCTGGCCGTCCGAGGAGACGGCCTCGCTGGCGAGGAACTCCAGGCGGGCGACGGGGGCCCCCGCCCTGCCCGCGACGAAGTCCGGGGAGAGGTAGTGCACCGCGACGGCCTCCCCCGCTATGCGGGGCTGCGCGGCCTCGAGCGAGACCTTCCCCTCGCGGGCGAAGAACCGGGAGACCGTGGCCAGGGTCTCCGGCGCGGCGGCCGCCCGCCCGGCCTCGGCCCGGGTCTCGGCCGTGGCGGCCTGCGGCTGTGGCACGGGCGCCGCGGCGGCCTGCGGCGCGAGGGCGAGGAGGGCGGCGGAGGCGGCGGCGAGGACCGCGGCGGCGGCGGAGGCGCGCAGGGTCATGGCGGTCACGCCCCGATCCGGTAGAGGGAGTGGGTCCAGGAGAAGGTGCTGTTGTCCACGTACCAGGCGTGCGAGGCCCAGTTGTACCGGTCGCTGGAGGGCCACGGGTCGCCCCAGTACACCCAGCTGCCGGCGGTGTCATAGCCGTAGATCACGTGCATGTGGCCGCCGCCGTTGGACCACTGGATCCGGGTCTCGATCGGGCGGTTGGCGTTGATCTCGGTCTGGACGGTGGAGTACTGGAGCCAGCCGTTCACGTACGAGCCGGCGTTGATGCCCGCCCAGCGCAGGCCCGTCTGGACGTTGCCGAGGGTGGCCTGGTTGTTCGGGCAGTCGTAGCCCTGCTGGCGGTTGAAGGCGGCGTTGCAGAACTGGTTCTGGGTGTAGTTGCGGCCGAACCAGGTGGCGATGGTGTTGCCGCCGGCTGCCCAGCACCAGTTGGTCTTCTGCTGTGCCTGCATGGTGATGTTCAGGCGCTTGTACGCGAGGGCGGAGTCGGTGTCGGTGTCGGCGGGGGCTGGGGCGGCGGTGGCGGTACCGGCGCCGAGGACCAGGGCGAACAGCAGGGCGGAGACGAAGGCGGCTGGGGAAAGCCGCCGGTTTCGGTGGCGCATCGCGTTCCTCCCGAAGCGGGGATGTGGGGGTGGAGGAGCGCGTCCGGACGCTGTGCAGGAGCATCAGGGTGTTGTCGCGATCAGGTCAACACGCTTCAATACGCGGTGACATCGCGGTGTGAACGGTGGGGCTGCCGTGTGAACGGTTGCTGCGGTGTCACCTGGTCCCCCGGAGCCACCGGCGCGATCCCCCGGGCCGGCGCGAGTGAACGTTCACAGAGGAGTCGCCATGCTGCCGACCGGCGACACGGCGGGCGCGGCGGGCATGGCTGGCATGGCCGCGGGCACCTCGGGCCCGGCGGGCGCCGCAGGCGCCACAGGCGCGACGGAGCTCGGGCGGCTGCTGCGCGGCGGCCCCTTCCACCTCGCCCTGCGCGCCGCCCTCGCCGCCCGCGGACTGCCCCTGCACCGGGTGCAGCACCGGCTCGCGGCCCGCGGCATCAAGGTCGGCGTCACCAGCCTCAGCTACTGGCAGCAGGGCGCCCGGCGGCCCCGGCACGCGGAGTCGCTGCGGGCCGTCACCGCCCTGGAGCAGATCCTGGAGCTGCCGGACGGCGCCCTCATCCGGCTGCTGGCCGCCCCCGAACCGGGACGCGGCCCCGCCCGCCCGGCCGCCCGCCCCTACCGGGCCCTGGTGAGCGTGGGCGCGGCGGTGGAACAGCTGCTGGCCTCGATGGAGCTGCCGCCCGACGGCGGACTGCACTCGGTGGGCCACCACGAGCGGGTCCGGATCGGGGCGGAGGGCGAGATGCGCACGCGCGAGTCGCAGCAGATCGTGCGCGCCCACCGCGACGGCGTCGACCGCTACCTCGCCATCCACCACGGCGATCCGGGCTGCGACACGTCCCGGATGGCGGTGACGGCGTACGAGAACTGCCGCACCGGGCGGGTCCGCAGCCAGCGGGAGGCCGGGGTGGTGGTCGCGGAGCTGCTCTTCGACGCCCGGCTGCGGCGCGGGGACACGTACGTCTTCGGCTACGGCATCGAGGACGGTACGGGCGCGCGCAGCGGGGAGTACGTGCGCGGGTTCAGCTACGCCGGCGGCCAGTACATGCTCCAGGTCCGCTTCGACGAGGCGGCCCTCCCGGTGCGCTGCCGCCGCTTCGCCCGGACCGGGCCGCAGGCCCCGCGCACCGGCCTCGCCGACCTCACGCCGAGCGGCCGGCACCGGGCGGTGCACCTGGTGGAGCAGTCGGTGCGGCGCGGGATCCTCGGGATCGCCTGGGACTGGGACTGAGCCGGGGACGGAGACGGGGACGGGGCCCGGGGACGGGGACGGGGGCCGGGGACGGAGCCCGGGGCCGGGGCCGTCGCGGGTCAGCCCGCGATGAGCCTGCCGTTCTCCGCCTTGACGGGGACGGCGGGCAGCGGGTCGGTGGCCGGGCCCTTCAGCACCTTGCCGGTGGCCACGTCGAAGCGGCTGCCGTGGCAGGGGCAGTTGCCCTCGCCCTCGACGATCTTGTCCAGTACGCAGCCGGCGTGCGTGCACTGCGCGCTGAACGCCTTGTACTCGCCCGCCGCCGGGCAGCTGACGATCAGCTTCCGTTCCCGGTACAGCTTCGCCCCGCCCACCGGAACCTCGGCCGCCGCCCCCAGCTCCACGGGGGCGGTGGGTGTCGCAGGGGTGTTGCCGCCGCTGTTGGTCTCGGTCGAGCAGGCCGCGAGGGCCGCTCCGGCGCCGGCTGCTCCCGCGAGCGCGGCGGCGCCCCGCAGGACGGTACGGCGGGCGGGAGACGGCGACGCGGGCATGGAACTCTCCTGGTGGAACGGGCCGGGCACGGTGCACCCGACGATACCGCCGTCCGATGGGGTAGCTTCCCCCGCGTGATCGTCGTCGGCGGAGAAGCCCTCATCGACCTGGTCCCCGTCGCGCGGCCGCCGGGCGCCCTGCTGCCGCGGCCGGGCGGCGGACCGTACAACACCGCGCTCGCGCTCGGGCGGCTGGGCGCCGAGGTGGCCTTCTGCTCGCGGGTCTCGGCGGACGGCTTCGGCGAGAGCCTGCTGGCCGGGCTCCGCGCGGCCGGGGTGGACCTGTCGCTGGTGCAGCGCGGGCCGGAGCCGACCACCCTCGCCGTGCCCTCGCTGGCCCCGGACGGCTCGGCCTCGTACGGCTTCTACGTCGAGGGCACCGCGGACCGCCTGTTCACCCTGCCGCCCGCCCTCCCCGAGTCCGTACGGGCCCTCGCGCTCGGGACCTGCTCGCTGGTCCTGGAGCCGGGCGCGAGCGCGTACGAGGCCCTGCTGCGCCGGGAGTCGCGGCGGGGGCTGCTGACCCTGCTGGACCCCAACATCCGGCCGGCGCTGATCGCGGACCCGGCGGCCTACCGCGCCCGGTTCCTGACGCGGCTGCTGCCCCACGCCTCCGTCCTCAAGCTGTCGGAGGAGGACGCGGCGTGGCTGGGCGGGCGGGTCTCCGACTGGCTCGCGGCGGGTCCGTCGGCGGTGGTGCTGACCCGGGGCGCGGCGGGGCTGACGGTGTGGACCCGGGAGGGCGAGGAGCACGCGGTGGCGGCCCGCGCGGTCGCGGTGGCGGACACGATCGGGGCGGGCGACACCGTCAACGCGGCCCTGCTGCACCGGCTTTCGGCCATGGACGACGGCCCGGTGGACTGGCCGGACGTCCTGGCCTACGCGGCCCACGCGGCAGCCCTGACCTGCACCCGCCCGGGCGCGGAACCCCCGTACGCCTCCGAACTCAACCCAGAGCAGCCACCAGGACCCGGCGCGCAGAAACCGTAGCTTCGCCGGGCCCCCGCGCCTCAAACTGCGACGAGGGCTGGAGGTGGCCGACATCAGCCCAATCCAGCCCCCGCCTGGGGTCCCCCCGGACGAAGTCTGGGGGAGTTTGAGGTGCGAGGGCCCGGGGGCAGAGCCCCCGTGCAGCGGCGCCGCACCCGGCGAAGGGGCCCGCACCAGCCGGACCCCCACGCCGCACGCAGCCCGCGCTACGCCTTGCGCGCCCGCGACGCCGTCGTCTTTTTGGCCGGGGCGGCAGCCTTCTTCGCGGCGGCCTTCTTGGCGACGGCCTTCTTCGCCACCGCCTTCTTCCCGGCCGCGGCCCGCGCCGGCACCGCCCCGTCCGAGACCCGGTCCGCGCCCAGGATGTCCCGCAGGAACTTGCCCGTGTGGCTCGCCCCCACCGACGCGACCTGCTCCGGCGTGCCCTCGGCCACCACCAGGCCGCCGCCGTAGCCGCCCTCGGGGCCCATGTCGATGACCCAGTCGGCGGTCTTGATGACGTCCAGGTTGTGCTCGATGACGATCACCGAGTTCCCCTTGTCCACCAGCCCCGACAGCACCTTGATCAGCTTCGAGATGTCCTCGAAGTGCAGACCGGTCGTCGGCTCGTCCAGCACGTACACCGTCCGGCCCGTCGACCGCTTCTGCAGCTCCGACGCCAGCTTCACGCGCTGCGCCTCACCGCCCGACAGCGTCGGCGCCGACTGGCCGAGCCGGACGTACCCCAGCCCCACCTCGTTCAGCGTCCGCAGGTGCCTCGAGATCGTCGGCACCGCTTCGAAGAAGTCCAGCGCCTCCTCGATCGGCATGTTGAGGACCTCGGCGATGGACTTGCCCTTGTAGTGGACCTCCAGCGTCTCCCGGTTGTACCGGTCGCCGTGGCAGACCTCGCACGGGACGTACACGTCCGGCAGGAAGTTCATCTCGATCTTGATCGTGCCGTCGCCGGAGCAGTTCTCGCACCGGCCGCCCTTCACGTTGAAGGAGAAGCGGCCCGGCAGGTAGCCGCGCACCTTCGCCTCCATGGTCTCCGCGAACAGCTTGCGCACGTGGTCGAAGACGCCGGTGTACGTGGCCGGATTCGACCTCGGGGTCCGGCCGATGGGCGACTGGTCGACGTGCACGACCTTGTCGACGAGGTCGTCGCCGTCCACCCGGGTGTGCCGTCCCGGCACCGAGCGGGCGCCGTTCAGCTCGCGGGCCAGGTGCGTGTAGAGGATGTCGTTGACCAGCGTCGACTTCCCGGAGCCCGAGACACCGGTCACGGCCGTGAGCACGCCCAGCGGGAAGGCGACGTCGATGTCCTGGAGGTTGTTCTCCTTGGCACCGTGGACGGTCAGCTTCCGCTCGCCGTTCACGGGACGGCGTACGTCCGGGATCGCGATGGAGCGCTTGCCCGACAGATACTGGCCGGTCATCGATTCGGTGTTGTTGAGCAGTTCCTTCAGCGAACCGCTGTGCACCACCTTGCCGCCGTGCTCACCCGCGCCGGGGCCGATGTCGACGACCCAGTCGGCCACCTTGATGGTGTCCTCGTCGTGCTCGACGACGATGAGCGTGTTGCCCATGTCCCGCAGCCGCACCAGCGTCTCGATCAGCCGGTGGTTGTCCCGCTGGTGCAGGCCGATGGAGGGCTCGTCCAGCACGTACAGCACACCGACGAGACCGGAGCCGATCTGCGTGGCGAGGCGGATGCGCTGGGCCTCGCCGCCCGAGAGGGTGCCGGCGGCGCGGTTCAGCGAGAGGTAGTCCAGGCCGACGTCGACCAGGAAGCGGAGCCGCTCGTTGACCTCCTTGAGGACCCGCTCGGCGATCTTCTTGTCGCGGGTGTCGAGCCGCATCCGGCCGAGGAAGTCCGCGCACTCGCTGATCGACATGGCCGCGACCTCGGCGATGGACTTCTCCATCACCGTCACGGCGAGCACGATCGGCTTGAGCCGGGTGCCCTCACAGGTCGGGCAGGGCACCTCGCGCATGTAGCCCTCGAAGCGCTCGCGGCTGGCGTCGCTCTCGGACTCGGCGTGCCGGCGCTTGACGAACGGCACCGCGCCCTCGAAGGCCGTGGTGTACGCCCGCTCCCGCCCGTACCGGTTGCGGTAGCGGACCTCGATCTGCGTCTTGTGCCCGTACAGCAGGGCCTTCTTCGCGCGCTGCGGCAGCCCGGCCCACGGGATGTCCGTACGGAAGCCCAGCTCCCCGGCCAGGGCGCCGATCAGCCGCTGGAAGTAGTCCTTGGTGTGACCGAGAGACCACGGGGAGACCGCGCCCTCGTCCAGGGACTTCTCCTCGTCCGGGACGATCAGCTCCGGGTCCACCTCCATGCGCGTGCCGATGCCCGTGCACTCCGGGCAGGCGCCGAAGGGCGAGTTGAAGGAGAAGGAGCGCGGTTCCAGCTCCTCGAAGGAGAGGTCGTCGTACGGGCAGTAGAGGTGCTCGGAGTACATCCGCTCACGCTCGGGGTCGTCCTCGGCGAGGTCGACGAAGTCGAGGATGACCATGCCGCCGGAGAGGCCGAGGGCGGTCTCCACCGAGTCGGTGAGCCGGCGCTTGGCGCTGTCCTTGACGGTGAGGCGGTCGATGACCACCTCGATGGTGTGCTTCTCCTGCTTCTTCAGCGTGGGCGGCTCGGAGAGCTGGATCGTCTCCCCGTCCACCCGGGCCCGACTGTAGCCCTTGGTCTGCAGGTCGGCGAAGAGGTCGACGAACTCGCCCTTGCGCTCGCGCACCAGCGGCGAGAGCACCTGGAAGCGGCTGCCCTCGGGGAGCGCGAGGACCTTGTCGACGATGGCCTGCGGGGACTGGCGCGAGATGGGGCGCCGGCACTCGGGGCAGTGCGGCTTGCCGATGCGGGCGAAGAGGAGGCGGAGGTAGTCGTAGACCTCGGTGATGGTGCCCACGGTCGAGCGCGGGTTGCGCGAGGTCGACTTCTGGTCGATCGAGACGGCCGGGGAGAGCCCCTCGATGAAGTCGACGTCGGGCTTGTCCATCTGCCCGAGGAACTGGCGGGCGTACGACGAGAGCGACTCGACGTAGCGGCGCTGGCCCTCGGCGAAGATCGTGTCGAAGGCCAGGGAGGACTTGCCCGACCCGGAGAGTCCGGTGAAGACGATGAGTGAGTCGCGGGGCAGGTCGAGCGAGACGTTCTTGAGGTTGTGCTCGCGAGCGCCACGAACGATGAGACGGTCGGTCACGCCGGTCCGCACCTTTCTTGAGAGAGCGGGGGCACGGGCCCCCGTCCCAGGGTATGGGGGGCGCCACTGCGGTGGAGTTGGAGTCTGACTTCCGAGCGTATAGCACGCACATTCGATTTACGGCACTCCGCAGATCGCTTCACCCGATCGTGTGGCCGGGACCCGCGGAGCACTAGGCTCGCCCTCATGACTGATCATGTGCACGACCTGCGATCTGTACGTGAAGCGACGGACCGACTGCTGACCGCGGTCACGAAGCTGGACAACGCCGCGCTCGCCGAGGAGTCACACCTCCCCGGCTGGAGCCGCGGCCACATCCTGGCCCACCTCGCGCGCAACGCGGACGCCCTCGTCAACGTCTTCGAGGGGCGCCCCATGTACGAGAGCGCCGAGGCGCGCGACGCGGACATCGAACGCGACGCCGGCCGGCCCTTGGAAGAACACCTGGCGGACCTCCGTGATTCCGGGGCCCGCTTCCTCGCCACCACCGAGCACGACCAGGACTGGGCCCGCACCGTCGAGCTGCGGGGCGGCGTCACGGACCTCGCCTCCAACGTGCCGTTCCGCCGCCTCGTCGAGGTCGCCCTGCACCACGTCGACCTGAACATCGGCTACGAGCTCTCCGACCTCCCGGCGGAGTTCACCGCCCGCGAGATCGCCTTCCTCGCCGACCGCTGGTCCGGACGCCCGGAGGTCCCGCCGGTCACCCTGCGCACCGCGGCCGGCGCGGTCTGGCACACCGGCGGCACGGAGGGGACCCCCGTGGTCCTCGAGGGCCCCGAGGACGAGCTGCTCGGCTGGCTGGCCGGGCGCGGTCCGCGCGGCGCCCGTCTGTCCGTCGTGGCCGGTGACGGCCTGCCCGCCCTCCCGCCGCTCTAGGATCAGGACATGACGTACACCGGAGAGGTCAAGGTCGGCGGTCCGGCCGACGTGCACGAACTCGCGGACCTGATGATTTCCAAGGTCGCGGTGGGCCCCATGAACAACAACGCCTACCTGCTGCGCTGCCGTGCCACCGACGAGCAGCTGCTGATCGACGCGGCCGCGGACGCGGCCGCGCTGCTGAGCCTGATCGGCGGCGACGGCATCAAGTCCGTCGTCACCACCCACCAGCACGGCGACCACTGGGGCGCGCTCCAGGCCGTGGTCGAGGCGACGGGCGCGACCACCTACGCCGGCGCCTACGACGCCGAGGGCATCCCGGTGGCCACCGACGTCCCGGTGGCGGACGGGGACACCGTGCGCGTCGGGCGGGTCGAGCTCACCGCGCGGCACCTGGTCGGGCACACCCCCGGCTCGATCGCCCTGATCTACGACGACCCGCACGGTCACCCGCACGTCTTCACCGGCGACTGCCTCTTCCCGGGCGGCGTCGGGAACACCTGGGACGACCCGAAGGCCTTCGCGAGCCTGATCGACGACGTCCAGCACAAGATCTTCGACCGGCTGCCGGACGAGACCTGGATCTACCCGGGCCACGGCAACGACACCACCCTGGGCGCCGAGCGCCCGCACCTGGCCGAGTGGCGCGAACGCGGCTGGTAGGTCCGCAATCCGTCAACTTCGCGACGCGGGGCACCCCTTCCGGTCGATGATGGCCGAACGCACGTCCCGAGGGCCGGGGAGGGGGTATCTGCTGCACCATGCAACAAGAGCCCTCCCCGTCCCCCACCGCGTCCCGTCCCGCCCCCTCGATGCTGCGGCTGGCCTCGGCCTCCCTCGCCGGAACCGCCATCGAGTTCTACGACTTCTTCGTGTACGGCACGGCCGCCGCCCTCGTGCTCGGCCCGCTCTTCTTCCCGTCCTTCTCCCCGCTCGCCGGGACCCTCGCCGCGTTCGGCACCTTCGGCGTCGGCTTCCTCGCCCGCCCGCTCGGCTCGGCGATTTTCGGCCACATCGGCGACCGCTACGGGCGGCGTCCGGTGCTCCTCGCCTCCCTGCTCCTGACCGGCCTCGCCACCGTCGCCGTCGGCTGCGTGCCGACGTACGACTCCATCGGCGTGGCCGCACCGGCGCTGCTGGTCCTGCTGCGCTTCCTGCAGGGCCTCGGGCTCGGCGGTGAATGGGGCGGCGCCGTCCTGCTGACCGCCGAGCACGCTCCCGAGCGGCGGCGCGGCCTGTGGTCGAGCTTCCCGCAGATCGGTCCGCCGGTGGGCTTCCTGCTGGCCAACGGCATCGTCCTCGCGCTGTCGGCGACCCTGACCGACGCCCAGTTCACCTCGTGGGGCTGGCGGGTCCCGTTCTGGGCGGCCGGTGTGCTGGCCCTGGCGGGGCTGTGGCTGCGCCACTCGGTGGAGGAGACCCCGCAGTTCCGGGAGCTGGCCGAGAGCGGCCGGCGCGCGGACGCCCCGCTGGCGGAGGTGGTCCGCGGCCACTGGCGGCTGCTCCTGCTGACCGGCGGGGCGCTGGCCGTGGGGTACGCGGTCTTCTACGCGGTCACCACCTGGTCCCTGGCGTACGCGACCGAGTACCTCGGCATGGGCCGTACGACGGTGCTGGCGTGCATCATGGGCGCCGTCGCGCTGATGGGCGTGGTGACTCCGCCGCTGGCGGTGCTCGGCGACCGGTACGGGCGGCGGCCGCTGTGCCTGGCCGGGTCGGCGGCCTGCGTGGTGTGGATGTTCCCGATGGTGGCCCTGCTGGGCACGGCCGACCCGCTGCTGATGACGCTGGGCTTCGTCGGGGCGCTGCTGGGCATGGTGACGATGTTCGCGGTGGTGGGCGCGTACCTGCCCGAGCTGTACGCCCCGCGGATCCGCTGTACGGGCGCGGCCGTGGGCTACAACCTGGGCGGGGTGCTGGGCGGGGCGCTGACCCCGATCGTGGCGACGGCGCTCGCGGACGGCTCCGGTCCGCAGTGGGGTGTGGCCGTGTACCTGAGCGCGATCGCCCTGGTCAGCCTGGCCTGCTTCGCGCTGCTTCCGGAGACCGGCCCGGCCGTCGTGCGGCCGCGGTCGGAGGCCGGGGCGGCCGCGGGCACGGAAACGGGGGCGGCCGAAGCGGCCGCCCCCGTGTAGTCCCTCAGGACCGTCAGGCGTCGATGCTCTCCGGGCGGGCGGCGGCCTCGGCCGCCGCCTGCTTCTTCGAGGCGATCAGGCTGGTGATCGTGGTGATGACCAGGACACCGCAGATGACGCCCAGGGAGACCGGGATCGAGATGACCGGGACGTGCAGTCCGGACTCGTGGAGGGCGTGCAGCACGAGCTTGACGCCGATGAAGCCCAGGATGATCGACAGGCCGTAGCTGAGGTGGACCAGCTTCTTGAGCAGGCCGCCGATCAGGAAGTACAGCTGGCGCAGACCCATCAGGGCGAAGGCGTTGGCGGTGAAGACGATGTACGGGTCCTGCGTGAGGCCGAAGATCGCGGGGATGGAGTCCAGCGCGAACAGCACGTCGGTGGTGCCGATGGCGAGCATGACGACCATCAGCGGGGTCAGGACGCGCTTGCCGTTGCTCTGGATGAAGAGCTTGGTGCCGTGGTACCGGTCGGCGACGCCGAACTTCTTCTCGACGGACTTGAGCAGGCGGTTCTCCTCGAACTCGTCCTCCTCCTCACCCTTGCGGGCCTCCTGGATCAGCTTCCACGCGGTGTAGATCAGGAACGCGCCGAAGATGTAGAAGACCCAGGAGAAGCTGGCGATGATCGCCGCGCCGGCCGCGATGAAGACCGCGCGGAGCACCAGGGCGATCAGTACGCCCACGAGCAGGACGCGCTGCTGGAGGTGCGAGGGCACCGAGAACTTCGCCATGATCAGGACGAAGACGAAGAGGTTGTCCACGCTCAGGGACTTCTCGGTGATGAAGCCCGCGAAGAACTCCTGCGAGGCCTGGCCGTTCCCGAAGAACCACAGGCCGAGGCCGAAGAGCGCGGCGAGGACGATCCAGACGATCGTCCAGGTACCGGCTTCCTTGATCGATACGTCGTGGGGTTTGCGGCCGATGAAGAAATCGGCGCCGATGAGAAGGGTCAGACCGAGAATGGTCAGGGCCCACAGGGTCCAGGAAACTTCCACGTAAACACGCCTCCGGCGGATGGCTCAGCACTTCGTCAGCGTCATCGCTGCCGGAGGTCTCTTCCACCCGGGCGGCCTGGAGGCCGTGGGCCGACGCCCCGGGACCGACTGCTCACTGATGACCGCAGTGGTCCGTATTGACGGGTACGCCGTAGCTGGAAAGCAGGAATACTCCCCTCCGCACGCACCAGGGTACCTGGCTCCGGCACACAAGGTAAAGGGAGTCCCAAGAAGAGGTCAGCGGCAGGTCATCTACCTGCCGCCGAGCCTCACGGGCGGGCGCGCCGCCGGGCCTCCGCCACCCGCTCCAGCGCCTGGTCGAGGACCGCGCTGCCCTGCGGGGGCAGGTCCGGGGCGAAGGTCCAGGCGTGGTGAACCCAGGGGTCGGCGAGGTGGTTGTCCGGCACCGGCGACAGGCGCATGAGCGAGCGCCACAGCGGGTCCAGCAGCGGCCCGTAGGCCGAGGCCTCGTCGCGGTCCGCGACCATCAGCAGGTGCACGCCGACCGACGGACCCTCGTCGGCGAGGTAGCGCAGCTGGGTGACGGCCCGGTCGTCGAAGCCGTGCGGGAAGTCGTGCACGAGGAGCAGCTGGTCGGCCGTGTCCACGTCCGGCGGCAGGTCCTCGGGAGCCCCGGCCCGCAGCGCCATCTGTACGAGGTCCACCCGCTTGGTCAGCCGTGCCAGCGTGTCGGTGACCCCGACGGCCCCCGCGGCGGGCGGCCCGGCCAGCACCCCGGCGCGTACGAGGGGCGCCAGGGAGGCTGCTCCGGCTCCGGCCGCGTCGATGACGTGGACGGTGAACCGGTCGGCCGGGTGGACCGCGAGCAGCCGTACCGCGTGCGCGACGGCCATGTCCATGGCGGCCCGGCGCAGCCCGTCGGTGTCCATGGCCATCGCGGCCTCGGAACCGGTGCGGCCGTTGTCGATCCACAGGCCGCGCTCCAGCGGGAGCTTCATCAGCATGGGGACGCGCAGGTCGGGGCGCTCGGGCAGGTACAGATCGCCCAGGCGCAGGGCCAGCGGGTTCTCCTCGGGCAGCGCGGCGGACCGGCCGCCGTGCCAGACCGGGTTGTCCCAGCGGGCGTACGCGGCGGGCAGCGCGGGCTCGACCACCTCCGACTCGGCGACCAGCTGGGCGAGGTCCCGGTCGAGGACGGCCCGGGCCTGCGCGACGAGCTCCTCGCGGCGCGCCCGGGCGGTGTCGCGGGCGGCGTTCCCGGAGCCTCCGAGGCGGTGGCGGGGGTCGGACAGGGCTTCGTCGAGCTCGCGGTCCATGCGGTTGTCGGCGAACTCGACGGCGCTGCGGTAGGCGGCGACCGTGCGGGCCAGGTCCTCGAACATGCCCCAGACCTGGTTGTAGAGCCGCTCCTCCATGGACCAGCCGCCGGCGTCGCCGGCGACGGGCCTCGGCGGCTGCCCGGGCTCCGGCGCCGGGGCGGAGCGCGGCGCGGGCTCGGGGGGCTCGGTGGCGGCGGGGCGGCGCCGCGGGTGGGAGTAGCTGATCGTGGTGTCGGCCGAGGTCACGGGCGTCGCAGCGGAGCCGGACGTGGGTGCGGGGCCGGGCGTCGCAGCGGAGCCGGACGCGGGTGCGGAGCCGGACGTGGGTGCCGGGCCGGGCGTGCCCGCGTACGGGGTTCCGGAGACCGGGGTCGCGGGGGGCGCCGGGTCGGGTGCGACCGGGACCGGGTCGGGCGCGACCGGCGCAGCGACGCAGGCGTGCACCCGCGCGGCCAGCTCGGCGGCGGCGGGGGCGGTGAGCCCCTGGTCGGTGAAGAGGGCGGTGAGCCCGTCGGCGTACCCCTGGCCGACGGCGCGGACCTTCCAGGCTCCCTGGCGGCGGTAGAGCTCGACGGCCACGACCGCGGACTCGCCCTCCAGCCCGGTCAGGGTGTACTCGGCGAGCCCGGTGCCGTTCATGTCCGTGACGGCGACGTGCGAGGCCGCGACGGCGCCGAAGCGGCCCGGGCCGCCCGGGGGCAGGGAGAGCAGGACGCCGACGCGGTGCACCTCATCGGCGACCGCGTCGAGGTCGACGGCGAACCGGTGCCGGTCCGCGGACCCGCCGGGCACCTCGACCCCCGGAAGCTCGCTCGCACCCGGGTGCGCGATCCCTTCCGGGCCGGTCACGGCGCCCCGCTCGTCTCCGAGCGAGGCCAGGGCGAGCACCGGTGTGCCCGCCGAGACCGTGATCCGCACCCGGCGTTCGGACAGGGCATGGTTCTGCCCCCGGACCAGTTCGGCCGCCATCGTCCCGTCTCCCCCCGATCTTCTTCGCTTACAGGTGCGGCAGGATCGCCGGCATCAGGTCCTGGAACGTCCGGCCATTGGCCGGGTTGCCGATGGCCGTCATCTGCCAGCCCGAGCCCGCACGGGACACCTTCGCCATGATCTGCGCGGTGTACTGGCCGCCGCCGTCGAGGGTGTAGCGGGCCAGCTCCTGGCCGTTGGTCTCGTCGACGATGCGGCAGAACGCGTTCTGCACCTCCTGGAACGTCTGGCCGGTGAACGAGTTCACCGTGAAGACGATCTGGTCGATGTGCACCGGAACCCGCTGGAGGTCGACGAGGATGGCCTCGTCGTCCCCGCCCTGGCCGACGCCGCCGACGAGGTTGTCACCGGTGTGCCGGACCGAGCCGTCGTCGCTCTGCAGGTGCCGGAAGAAGACGACGTCCACCGGCTGCTTGTCGGCGAAGAGCACCGCCGACGCGTCCAGGTCGATCTCCCGGGTCCGCGAGCCGAACAGCCCGCGGCGCTTGGCCGCCTGCCAGCCGAGGCCCATGCGGACCGCGGTCAGCTTGCCCCCGTCCGCCTTCTGCAGACTGATGGCCTGACCCTTGGTCATGTTGACCGTCACGCGCTGTCCCCTCTCCATAGCCCGCCCCTACAACGGGAGCGCAGCGTGTACCTGCGGCTGAGACCCAACCCTACTGACAGGCTCCGGGTCAGGCGAGGCCCGCTTCCTTCATCTGACGCAGCTCCTTCTTCAGCTCGCCCACCTCGTCCCTGATCCGGGCCGCGACCTCGAACTGCAACTCCGCGGCCGCCGCGCGCATCCGTTCGGTCATCTCTTCGATGATCGAGGCCAGTTCCGCGGCGGGCCGGTCGGTGGGCACCGCGCCCGCCTTGGCGCCCTTCGCGCCCTTCCCCGCCTTGGCCCCGGCCGCCTTGCCGCCCAGCGCGGGGACCGGTGCCTTGGCGGCCTTGCCGTCCTTGGCCTGGCGGTATCCGGTGCCGAGGAGCTCCTCGGTGTCCAGTTCCTCGCGGGCGATGGTGGCGACGATGTCGTTGATCTTCTTGCGCAGCGGCTGCGGGTCGATGCCGTTGGCGGTGTTGTAGGCGACCTGCTTCTCGCGGCGGCGGTTCGTCTCGTCGATCGCCTGCGCCATGGCCGGCGTGATGCTGTCCGCGTACATGTGGACCTGGCCGGAGACGTTGCGCGCCGCGCGGCCGATGGTCTGGATCAGCGAGGTGCCGGAGCGCAGGAAGCCCTGCTTGTCGGCGTCGAGGATCGCCACCAGCGACACCTCGGGCAGGTCGAGCCCCTCGCGCAGCAGGTTGATGCCGACCAGGACGTCGAACTCGCCGGAGCGCAGTTCGCGCAGCAGCTCGATGCGGCGCAGGGTGTCCACGTCGCTGTGCAGGTAGCGGACCTGGATGCCGAGCTCCAGGAAGTAGTCCGTGAGGTCCTCGGCCATCTTCTTGGTGAGGGTGGTGACCAGGATCCGCTCGTCCTTCTCGACCCGCCGGCGGATCTCGTGCACCAGGTCGTCGATCTGGCCCTCGGTGGGCTTGACCACGACCTCGGGGTCGATGAGGCCGGTGGGGCGGATGATCTGCTCGACGAAGCCGTCGCCGCGCGAGAGCTCGTACTTGCCGGGGGTGGCCGACAGGTAGACGGTCTGGCCGATCCGCTCCTGGAACTCCTCCCACTTCAGCGGCCGGTTGTCGAGGGCGGACGGCAGCCGGAACCCGTGGTCGACCAGGGTCCGCTTGCGCGAGGCGTCGCCCTCGTACATGGCGCCGATCTGCGGCACGGTGACGTGCGACTCGTCGATGACCAGGAGGAAGTCCTCCGGGAAGTAGTCGATGAGGGTGTTGGGCGCGGAACCCGGCTCGCGGTCGTCCATGTGCAGCGAGTAGTTCTCGATGCCGGAGCAGGACCCGATCTGGCGCATCATCTCCAGGTCGTAGGTGGTGCGCATGCGCAGCCGCTGCGCCTCCAGCATCTTGCCCTGCTTCTCCAGCTCGGCGAGGCGCGCGGCCAGCTCGGTCTCGATGCCGCGGACCGCCTTCTCCATGCGCTCGGGGCCCGCGACGTAGTGGCTGGCGGGGAATACGTACAGCTCGCGGTCCTCGCTGATGACCTCGCCGGTCAGCGGGTGGAGCGTGGACAGGGCCTCGATCTCGTCGCCGAACATCTCGATGCGGACGGCCAGTTCCTCGTAGACCGGGAAGATCTCGATGGTGTCGCCGCGCACCCGGAAGGTGCCGCGGGTGAAGGCCACGTCGTTGCGCGTGTACTGGATGTCGACGAAGCGGCGCAGCAGCTGGTCCCGGTCGGTCTCCTCGCCCACCTTCAGGGAGACCATGCGGTCGACGTACTCCTGCGGGGTACCGAGGCCGTAGATGCAGGACACGGAGGCGACGACGATCACGTCGCGCCGGGTCAGCAGCGAGTTGGTCGCGGAGTGGCGCAGCCGCTCGACCTCCTCGTTGATCGAGGAGTCCTTCTCGATGTAGGTGTCCGACTGCGGAACGTAGGCCTCGGGCTGGTAGTAGTCGTAGTACGAGACGAAGTACTCGACGGCGTTGTTCGGCAGGAGCTCGCGGAACTCGTTCGCCAGCTGGGCGGCGAGGGTCTTGTTCGGCGCCATGACCAGGGTGGGGCGCTGAAGCTTCTCGATCATCCAGGCGGTGGTCGCCGACTTGCCGGTGCCGGTCGCACCCAGCAGGACGACATCCTTCTCACCTGCGCGGATGCGCTTCTCCAGCTCGGCGATGGCCGCCGGCTGGTCGCCGCTGGGCTGGTAGGAGCTGACGACCTCGAAAGGCGCCACCGTGCGTTCGATCTTCGATACGGGCCGCATGGGTCAACCGTACGACCCCCCACTGACACTCACGCATCCGCGCGCGGACGCGCGGCGCGCCCGGCCGGACCGTCCTCACACGTTCTGGTCCGTTTGTCGTAGTTCGGTGGCGGCTCGGTGATCTTCAACCCCATGATCGCGGTGAAGGTCCCGCCGTGAAGTGCATCGCCACAACGTCTGCCGCTCCGCACCCGTCTGACGCAGGAACAGGGCTCACGACCCGAGGAGAACGCACATGTACGTCCGACCCGCCGCCGCGGCAGCCGCCGCGTTGCTGGGCTTCACCCTCACCGTGCTGGGCGGGACGGCCTCGTACGCCGCCACCGGACCCGGCTCCGCCCCCGGTCCGGCCGGGCTCCTGGGCAACCCCGTCGTGTACGCCCACCGGGGGGCCTCGGCGTACGCCCCGGAGAACACCCTCGAGGCGGTCGACCTGGCGATGCGGCTGGGGTTCGAGTGGGTGGAGAACGACGTGCAGCGCACCAGGGACGGCGAGCTGGTCGTCGTCCACGACGACACCCTGTCCCGGACCACGGACGTGGAGCAGCTCTTCCCGGACCGCAGCCCCTGGAGGGTCAGGGACTTCACGGCGGCCGAGATCGGCCTGCTGGACGCGGGCAGCTGGTTCGGGCAGGAGTACACGGGCGCCCGGGTGCCGACCCTGCGGCAGTACCTCGACCGGGTGCGGCGCAACCAGCAGCGGCTGCTCCTGGAGATCAAGAAGCCCGAGCTCTACCCGGGGATCGAGCAGGAGACCCTGAAGGTGCTGGACGAGGCGGGCTGGCTCGATACGCGGCACGTGGCGGAGCGCCTGGTGGTGCAGAGCTTCAGCGCCGACTGCGTGCGCCTCGTGCACGGGCTGCGCCCGGACCTCGTGACGGCCTTCCTGGGCACCCCGACGGTGGCGGACCTGCCGCGGTACGCGCAGTTCACCGACCGGATCAACCCGTGGCACACCACGATCTCGGCCGAGTGGGTCGCGGCGGTGCACGGGCTGCTCGGAGCCCACGGCAAGGCCATGGAGGTGGACACCTGGATCGTGGACGACGCCACGACCGCCCGGAAGGTCCAGGCCATGGGGGTGGACGGGATCATCACCAACGCCCCGGACGTCGTCCAGGAGGCGGTCGGCGGCTACTGACGGAGCCGGGGCCCTCGGCGACGCTGCGGGTGTCGTCGGCTCTGTCAGCTCTGTCGGCGCTGTCAGTGGGGCGCCGTACCGTGGACGCGTGGACAGCACCGAGCGGCCCCGCGGGCCGCACCTCGAATGGACCGTCGTCGCGAGCGATGTCGGTCCCCTGCTCCTGGCCGCGACCCCGGAGGGTCTGGTCCGGGTCGAGTTCCATGCCGTGCCGGACCGGGTCGACGCGATGATCGGCCCGCTCGTATCCCGGCTCGGCGCCGACGCCCGGCGGCCCGCGCCGGGCGAGGAAGTGCTGCTGGCCGAGCCCATACGCCAGCTGGCCGCCTACTTCTCCGGTGCGCTGCGGCGCTTCGAGCTGCCGCTGGACTGGCGGCTCAGCTCCGGCTTCAACCGGCAGGTGCTCCAGGAACTGGACCGTTCCGTGCCGTACGGAGCGGTCGTCGGGTACGGGGAGCTGGCCGCCCGCGTCGGACAGCCCGGGGCCGCCCAGGCCGTCGGCAACGCCATGGGGTCGAACCCGCTGCCCCTGGTGGTGGCCTGCCACCGGGTCGTGGAGAACGACGGGGGCATCGGCGGCTTCGGCGGCGGGGTCGAGACCAAGCGCCGGCTGCTGGCGCTGGAGGGCGTCCTGCCGGAGCCGCTGTTCTGAGCCCGCCGGATACCAGGTTCCGCCCGTGCGTAAGGGGTGGCACACTGCCGCGGTGACTACTCCAGCCGCCGCACCCGGCCGCAGCGCGTCCCTCCGTGCCCCGCACCCGCTCCGCCCGCGCAGCGGGTGTCCGGCATGACCGCCTCCCCCGGTACGGACCGGCCCGCCGCGCCGGCCGGCCTGCCGGACCTGGCCCGGCTGCGGCGGCGCACCACCGGGGTGCTCATAGCGAGCCAGATGCTCGGCGGGCTCGGCGTGCCCATCAGCATCGCCCTGGCCCCCGTGCTCGCGGCCGAGGTCAGCGGCACCGAGGCCATGTCCGGCCTGGCCTCCACCGCCGCCGTGATCGGCACCGCCCTGATGTCCCTGCCGCTCGCCGCCCTGATGACCGCGCGCGGCCGCCGCCCCGGGCTGGTGCTGGCCTACCTGATCGGTGCCGCCGGCGCGGGCCTCGTCGTCCTCGCCGCGACGGTCGGGAACTTCCCGCTGCTGATGGCCGGCATGGCCGCCTTCGGCGCCGCCTCCTCGGCCAACCTCCAGTCCCGGTTCGCCGCCGCCGACCTCGCCGCCCCGGACCGCCGGGCCCGCTCCATCTCCGTGGTCGTCTGGGCCTCCACGATCGGCGCGGTCCTCGGACCCAACCTGTCCGCCCCCGCCAGCCGCAGCTTCGCCGGGACCTCCATACCCGAGACGGCGGGACCCTTCGTATGGGCCGCCGCCGTCTTCCTCCTCACCGGCACGCTGATCGCGATCCTGCTCCGCCCGGACCCGCTGCTGACGGCCCGCGCCCTGGCCCCGCCCGAGGAGCAGACCCGCGAGGGCCGCTCCCTGCGCGCCGGGTTCGCCGCCGTCAAGGCCTCCCCGCGGGCCCGGCTGGCGCTGGTCACCGTGGCCGTGTCGCACACCACCATGGTCTCGATCATGGTCATGACCCCGATGGACCTGGGCCACCACGGCGCGGGGCTGGAGCTCATCGGGCTGGTGATCAGCGGGCACATCGCCGGCATGTTCGCCTTCTCGCCCGTGATGGGCTGGCTCGCGGACCGGCTCGGCCGGCTGTCGGTGATCGGCCTGGCCGCCGGGCTGCTGTCGGTCGCCGCCCTGCTCGCCGGCACGGCCGGGCCGCACCACGGACAGAGCGCGGCGGGCCTCTTCCTGCTGGGCCTCGGCTGGTCGGCCGGGATGGTGGCCGGGTCCGCGCTGCTGACCGACTCGGTGCCGCAGCCCGCGCGGGCCGCCGTACAGGGGCTGAGCGACCTGACGATGAACACGGCCGCGGGCGTGGGCGGCGCGGCCGCCGGCCTGGTCATGGCCCAGGCGAGCTACGGCTGGCTGAACGCCGTCGGGGCCGCCCTGCTGCTGCCGATGGCGGCGCTCGCGCTGTTCACCGCGCGCCGCCACCCGGCGCCCGCGAAGGACGGCGCCGACCGACGGAAGTAGCCGTCAGTAGCTGATGTGGTAGGCCTTGCGCAGCGTCTCGTGCACGGTCCAGGTGGTCTTGTCGCCCTCGCGGAGCACACAGGCGGAACCGGGGCCGACCTCCAGGGTCGCGCCGCCCTCGACCTCGATGGTGGCCCGGCCGCTGACCACCACGAACAGCTCGTCGGCCTCGGTGTCGGTGACCACGCCCGGGGTGATCTGCCAGATGCCGCGCACCTGCTTGCCGTCGGGCGACTCCCAGAGCACCTTGCCGGTGACCACCGGTTCGCCGGAGAGGATCTGCCCGGGGTCGAGGTCCTCGGCCTCCAGTTCGGCGTCCGGGACGTCCGGGACGGAGACGGCGAAGGAGGCGGGGGCGCTGTGATCACTGGTGCTCATGAGCCGCGAGCCTAATCCGGCCGGGCGCCCCCGCGCGGTGACCAGAGCGTCCAGCGCGGCCGGGGCTGACGCAGCACCCTGTCCAGCGGTCCGGCGTGCGGATCGGCGCGGTCCGGGCGGGAGCGTTACTCGGACAGGTTGTGACGGGCGGGACGGGAGCGCGTTTGGGGGCGTGAATCCGGTGCCATGGATGGGGACATGTCACAGCACACAGCAACTGCATCCCCGTCCGGCGGCCCCGTCCTGTCAGAAGAGGTGCGCGAGGCGCTCGCCCGGAACCGGCCCGTCGTGGCGCTGGAGTCGACGATCATCGCGCACGGGCTGCCGCGGCCCCGCAATCTGGCGGTGGGTCTGGAACTGGAAGAGCTGGTCCGCTCGGAAGGAGCCGTTCCGGCGACGGTCGCCGTCATCGACGGGGTCGCGCACGCGGGCCTGGACAAGGCTCAGCTGGAGCGGATCGCGGGCGGTGACGGCGTGCGCAAGCTCGGCCACCGGGATCTGGCGCCCGCCCTGGCGGCGGGGGCCACGGGGGCCACGACGGTGTCCGGCACGGCCTTCCTGGCCGCCCGGGCGGGCCTGCGCGTCTTCGCCACGGGCGGGCTGGGCGGCGTACACCGCGAATGGGCGCAGACGCAGGACGAGTCGGCGGACCTGTCGCTGCTGGCGCGGACGCGGATCACGGTGGTGTGCGCGGGGGTGAAGTCGATCCTGGACGTGCCGGCCACGCTGCAGCGGCTGGAGACGCTGGGGGTGGGCGTGCTCGGCTACCGGACGCAGCGGTTCCCCGGCTTCTACCTGGCCGATTCCGGGGAGCCGGTGGACTGGACGGTGCAGGGGCCGGAGGAGGTCGCGGCGGTGATGGCCGCTCAGGACGCGCTGGGCGGCCCGGAGGCGGCGCTGCTCGTGGCCAATCCGGTGGCGGAGGCGGAGCAGCTGGATCCGCGGCTGCACGACCGGGTGCTGGCCGAGGCCCTCGCCGAATGCCGCGAGCGGGGGATCACAGGGCAGGCGGTGACGCCGTTCCTGCTGGGGTTCCTGGTGCGGGCGACGGGCGGGGCCTCGCTGGAGGCGAACCTGGCGGCGGTACGGGGCAACGTGCGGCTCGGGGCCAGGATCGCGGGGGCCTGGGCGGCGCGGGCATGACCTGGGCGGAACCGGCTGCTCCAGGGGCGCTGCTGGTCATCGGGGACGTGGTCACCGACGTGGTCGCGGTCCATCCGGAACCGCTCGCCCCGGCCACCGACACGGCCGCCCGGATCCGCACCCTGCCGGGCGGCGCCGGGGCCAACGCGGCCTGCTGGGCGGCCCGTACGGGGGCGCCGGAGGTACGGCTCCTCGCGCGGGTGGGCACCGAGTCGGCGCGGTGGCACGAGCGGGCCCTGCTGGACGCGGGGGTGCTGCCGCGGCTGGTGGTCGACCGGGAGGAGCCGACGGGGACGGTGGTCGCGCTGGTCGGCAAGGACGCGGAGCGCACCTTCCTGACCGACAGCGGGGCGGCGCTGCGGCTGTGCCCCGCCGACTGGACGCCTTCCCTGCTGGACGGGGTCGCCCATCTGCACCTGTCCGGGTACCTGTTCTTCGCCGACAGCAGCCGGGAGCTGGCCCTGCTCGCCCTGCGGGCGGCCCGGGCCCGGGGGGTGCCGGTGAGCGTGGACCCCGCCTCGGCCGGGTTCCTGGCCGTGCTGGGCCCGCAGCGGTTCCTCGACGCCGTGGCGGGGACGTGCGTGCTGCTGCCCAACGAGGACGAGGCCCGGCTGCTGGCCGGCCTGCCGGAGCCCTCGGGGGTGGCCCGGGCGGCGGCGCGGCTGAGCCGGCACATACCGCTGGTGGTGGTGACCCGGGGCGCGGCGGGGGCGCTGGTGGCCGAGCGGGGGCGGATCACCGCCGAGGTCACGGCGGAGCCGGCCGAGGCGGTGGACTCCACGGGCGCGGGCGACGCCTTCACCGGCGGCTTCCTCGCGGCCCGGCTGGCGGGCGCGGACCCGGCGGAGGCCGCCCGGGCGGGCTGCCGGACAGCGGCCCTGGCGGTGACCCGGCTGGGCGGGAGGCCTTGAGGGGCCCGCCGGCTTCGGGGAGATGGGCCTGAGGCGGCCGACGGTCTCGACCGCCGCCGCCGGGCTCCCGTGCCGCTACCGCGCGCGGATGCCCGTCCAGGCGGGATGGCGGGGGTCGTCGGCCCGCACCACCGCGTCGGCGGCCGAGGCGGGGTCGGTGTCTGCCTCGTAGCGGGCGAAGGCCGGCAGCGTCCAGCGCGCGGACTCCTCGGTGCGGCGGGCGAGCGCGCCCGGGGAGAGCCTGATGTGGACGCTCAGGTCGAAGGGGAACCAGTGGCCGAGCAGCAGCGGGCCGTGCACGACCAGCACGCCGCCGGGCGGGAGTTCGGCGTACGGGCTGCGCGTGGCCCGGTCGCTCACCGGGTCCCAGAGGTCGGGCAGCACCCGCCCCGTGCCGCCCGGGTCGGTCGGGCCGAACACCTCCCGCCAGAGCGCGGCCGTGTCGTACCAGCCGCCGAGGTACGAGTCCACGTCCTCGCGGCCGAACTCGAAGCGGAGGGAGGCCGGCCGCAGGAAGCCCTCGGCCGCCACCACCAGGACCGGGCGGCCGCGCAGGCGCAGCGCGTCGGCCAGGTGTCCCGCGAGGTCGCCGGTCCCGGCGGCCGGGGCACCGTCGATGCCCACCCGGAGCCGGCTTCCCTGCTCAGGCGCGGTTTCTCCGGCGGTCTGGGCTGTGGTCCCGCCGGTGGCCTCGGCCGTGCCGACGGGGTCGTCGAGGTGGCCGGCGAGCCGCTCGGCCATTCGCTGCCATGTGATCGCTTCCAGCTGCACGAGCCCATTGTCAGTGGTGGGCCTTAGCGTTTTTCACGAGGGATCACCGGCAGAACAGAAGCCGGTGGCCCGGCCTTTGGGGAGGGGTCTGTCATGGCTCGGGAGACGACGTATCTGGAGCTGTCGCAGGATGACGGCGCTGCGCACAAGTTCTACGAGGTGACGGTGGACGGCACCGCCGTCTCCGTGCGGTACGGCCGGATCGGCGCGGACGGCCAGGTGCAGAGCTCCTCGTTCCCGACGGCGGACAAGGCCCGGGCGGCGGCCGCGAAGAAGATCGGGGAGAAGATCCGCAAGGGGTACGCCCCGGCCGTGCGCGGGCAGCGCGCCGCGCGGTCGGTGACCCGCCGGCAGGTCACCTCGGCGCCGTCGACGGCGCGGGCCGTGGCTCCGGTGCTGTGGCGCTTCCGCACGGGATCCGCGGCGTTCGGGATCCATGTGGACGAGGACCGCTGCTGGGTCGGCAACCAGGCGGGTGACGTCTACACGCTGAGCCACGGCGGGGAGGTGCTGGCCCGGTACTCCCTGCCGGACGGGGTCAAGTGCCTGGTGGCGGACGAGTTCTGGATATACGCGGGCTGTGACGACGGCACGGTGTACGACCTGTCGTCGAAGGTGCCGTTCGGGGCCTACGACATAGCGGCCGATGTGGACATCTTCTGGCTCGACATCCGCGAGGGCGTGCTGAACGTGTCCGACGCGAGCGGCGGGCTGACGGTCATCGACCACGAGGACGAGTTCCAGTGGTCGCGGCGCTCGGACGGCTCGAACGCCTGGATGGTCCGGGCGGACGCGGACGCCGTCTACCACGGCCACAGCCAGGGGGTCACCGCGTACGCCCCGGACGGGGGGCGGCAGTTGTGGCACACGGCCACGAACGGCTCGGTGCTGTTCGGCTGGCAGGAGGACCACGCGGTGTATGCGGGGACCGGGCGCAACACCGTGCAGCGGCTGTCGAAGGCGACCGGCGCGGTGGAGGCCTCCTACCGGTGCGACGCGGCGGTGTACTCGTGCGCCACCTCCCCGGACGGCAGGCACGTCTTCGCGGGCGACCTCGCCTCCTCGGTGTACTGCTTCGACGCCGACGGGCGGCGGCTGTGGAAGCTGGGCACGGGCAGCGGGTCCGCGCTGTCGATGCAGTACCACGACGGGCGGCTGTACCTGGTGACCACGGACGGCTCGCTGGTCTGCGTGGACGCGAGCGAGCAGGCGATAGCGGCGGCCCAGCAGGGCTCGGTGCCGGCGCCGGTGGACGTGAAGTCGGCGGCCGCGATGCCCGTGTTCACCCCGGCGGCGTCGGCGTCTGCGGTCGCCACCGTCTCGGTGGCGGCGGCTCCGGCGGGCGGTGTGGTGGTGGAGTGCGTCCAGCAGGGCGGCCGGGTGCGGGTGCAGGTGGTCTCGGGAGGCTTCGAGCCCTCCTGGAACGTGCAGTTCCCGCGCGGGATACGGGAGCCCGGCGCTCGGTACGTGGTGGACGGGCTGCACGCGGCCTCGGGAGGCTTCTACCGGGTGCGCGGGGAGATACGCCGGCTGGTGTGAGGCTCACCCGGGGGGTACGAGTGCGCCGGCGTGCTCGCGGCAGACGGCCGGTGTGACCCCGTGCGGGGGCGGGGTGGGTATGGAGAAGGGGGTTCCCGGGGGGAGCGCGGGGGTCAGGTGGAGCACGACCGGTTCGCTGCCGAGGTTGTGGCCCAGGTGGATGTGCCGGATGCCCTCGGGCTCCACAAAGGCGGTCCCGGCCCGGTGCACCACGGTGGTGCGGTCGTGCAGGACCCGGGTCAGGGTCCCGGCGAGGACGACGACGTCGAGCCGCACCCGGTGGTAGTGCCAGCCGGTGCAGCCGCCCGGCGGTATGACGACCTTCCGGCCTGCCGGGGCCGCGGGAACGCGTGCCCTTGCCTGCCGAACCGCCGCCTGCTGCCCACCCATGTGCCCTCCTCGGTGGACCGGCCACCGTCCACGGGCCCACGGTAGAAGGGCGGTGCGGCATCGAGGAAGAGTTGATGAAACACCAACCGGCCTTCTGTGACAGGTGATATGAGGCCCCTGCGGCGGTATCACCCCTGTATGAGCCTGGTGGTGTTCGAGTCCGGTAAGCAGATCCACTGCGCGGAGTGCCGGCAGGGGCCGCTGCGGCATCTCGTGCGCGAGGCCGCGGTGCCGCGCTGCCTGGACTGCGCCGATCTCGGGCACCTGGTCTACCTTCCGCGCGGGGACGCGGCGCTCACCCGCCGCTCTCGCGAAGGGAGTTCGCTGTCCGCCGTCGTCGTCCGCTTCAACCGGCGCCGCCGGCGCTACGAACGCCAGGGGATCCTCGTCGAGGAGGCCGCGCTGGCCCGCGCGGAGCGTGCGTGTCTCGCGGACGCCGAGGCGCGGGCGAGGCGCCGGGAGCGCGACCGGCTGCGTCGCGCCGCCGAGGACACCCGGTTCACGGCGGCCTTCGCCGCCGAGATCGTCCGCCTGTTCCCCGGCTGCCCGGCGGACCGGGCCGTGGCCATCGCCACGCACGCCTCGGTGCGCGGCAGCGGCCGGGTGGGCCGCAGTGCCGCCGGCCGGGCGCTGGACGAGCTCGCCGTCTCGTACGCGGTGCGCGCGGCCGTGCGGCACACTGACACCGAGTACGACGCGCTGCTGATGGCGGGCGTCCCGCGGTTCGCGGCCCGGGCCCGGCTGGCGGCACGGATCGACGCCGTCCTGGACGGCTGGCGCCCCGTGCCGCCGGCCCGCCGGTCTAGCGCGTGAGGCCGAAGCGGCGGTACAGCAGTACGCCGCCGAGGAGGAGCGCTCCGCCACCCGGGAGCAGGTAGCCGACGGCGTCGGTGCCGGTGTGGGCCAGGGCGTCGGTGTCCCGCGGCGGCGCGGGCGGGGTCACCGGCCGCTCGACGGCGGGCGGCTGGACGGGCGGTTGCACGGGCGGCTTGACTCCGGGCACCTCTCCGTTGACCGAGGTGTTGCCGGTGGAGCTGTTGCCGACGCCGACGACGCTCACCGCGTTGCCGCTGAGGTTGACGGGCAGGTCGACGGGGAGCTGGAGTCCGTTGCCGGACAGCACCCCTGGCGAATCCTTTCCTCGCCCGTCCGCGGTGGCTCCGCCACCGTTGCCCGAGCCCTGTTTCGACGGGTGCGAGGGCCTCGGCTTCGGATGGTCCTCGTTGACACAGCGGTTTCCGGCGGCCGAGTTGAGCACACCGATCACGCTCACGGTGTTCCCGCACGCGTTCACCGGAACGTGCACCGGCAGCTGCACCAGGTTCCCGGAGAGCAGCCCCGGCGAGCGCTCGGTGCGACCGCCGGCGTCCGCGTCGGCGTAGGCGAAGCCGCCCGCGCCCGCTACCGCCAGCCCACCTCCCGCAACGACCGCCGCGATCAAGCCATTCCGACGACTGTGACGCATCAGTTTCCCTGCCTTCCGGAGGAGTCTGCGGGTTTTCGTCCCGCACCGGAACAACGCTCTGAACCCATTCGGGTTATAGAGCCGGTAGGCATTTCACTCCATCGTGTACTGGGTAGTGCCTACTTCATGACTGATCGCCCGCTCCTCCTCCTCGACGTGGACGGCCCCCTCAACCCCTTCCGGTCCCCTTTCGCGGGCCTGCGCGGGTACCGGACCCACCGGATGCGACCGGACGTCTGGCTCTCCTACCGCGATCCGGAATCCCGCAGTGCCCGCCGCGGCGCACGCGTCCGCCTCCACCCCTCCCACGGCGGCCGGCTGCTGGCCCTGCCCTTCGAGCTGACGTGGGCCACCGCCTGGACGCACCAGGCCAACACGATGATCGCCCCGCGCATCGGGCTTCCCGGCGATCTCCCCGTCGTCGAATGGCCGGAACTGTTCGCCATGGACCCTGACGGCCTGTCATGGAAGACCCGCCCCCTCGTCGAGTGGGCCGCGGGCCGTCCCTTCGCCTGGGTCGACGACATGATCAACCCGCTCGACCGGGCCTGGGTCGCGGCCCACCACCCGTCCCCGGCGCTGCTCCTGCGCATCCACCCCCGTCACGGCCTGCGCGCCCGCGACTTCACCACCCTCAGCCGTTGGGCTGGCGAGGTGGAGCACCGCTCCGCGTGAGCGCCGTGACCGGGTCCGGGGCGGGGCCGCCCGTGGGCCACCAGTCGGTGTCGTCCGGGCGGGACTCGTAGGCGTACCAGAGGGCGTCGCGGCCGAGGCGGAGCTGCCGGGTGCCGGACGTGAGGCGGTTGCGGTCGGGGCGGAAGGAGCCCTGGCCCGCGGCGAGGAGCGCCGGGCGGGCCCGGTCGAAGGGGCCGGCCGGCGGGTCCCAGGGCTCTTCGAGGGCGGCGAGGGCGGGGCGGCCGCCCTGCCGCCAGGCCGCGGCGGCCCGGGCGAGGTCGGTGGTGGTGCGGCCGGTTTCGCGGGCCAGGTCGCGGTAGAGGGTGCGGGCGGCTCCGGTGAGCCCGGCCGTGGGGTGCGCCGAGGCCAGCCGGACGGCGTCCTGCCACAGCCCGAGCCCGGCGATCGGGTCCTCGGCGGTGGTCAGGATGGCGAGGGCGCGGGCCGCGGCGTCGGAGGCGAGCTGGTCCAGGGCGAGCGGGTCCGGGGCCGCCGGGTCGGCCGGGTAGGCGGGCGGGAGGCCCGCGGCGGCGGGCGCGGCGAGCGGCGCGGGCAGCAGCGGCAGGCCGGTGCGGGCGAGCGCGGCCCTGGCCGGGACGCCGGGGAACCCGGGCGCGGCGTCGGGCTGTTCGCGCGCGGCGTGGGCGGCGTTGCGCCGGGTCAGCTCGTCGAGGAGTTCCCGTTCGCCGCGGCCGCGCAGGAGCAGCAGGACGAAGGGGTCCTCATCGAGCAGCCGGGCCGCCCGGTAGCAGAGGGCCGCCGCGTGCTTGCAGGGCGGACGCGCGACGTCGGGGCAGGAGCAGCGGGGCAGGAGCTCGCCCGCGCCGGGCAGCACGGTGCCCGCGAGCGACTGCGGGACCTCGCGCTCCAGCAGGGCGGCGAGCGCCGCGGGATCGGCCGCGACCGCTTCCAGCAGTTCGTCCCATTCCGCGTCCGCGAAGGCGGGCAGCGCCAGCTCGGTGCGGTACGGGCGCGGCCGGCTGCCCCGTACGTACGCCACGATCCGGCCCGGTGTGATGGTGACCGCGTCGACATGGCCCTCGGCCGCGTACGCACGGCCCCGGGCCAGCCGGGCCGGGTCGCGGGAGACCTCCTCCAGCGCCGACACCCAGGCCCGGCCCCACCAGCTGACCGCCTGCGCCCCGGCGGGCACGGTCTCGAAGGTGCGGCGGCGGTCGTCCCGCGCGGTGATCATGCGGGCCTCCGCAGGGACACGAGGTCGGCCAGCTCCCGGTCGGTCAGCTCGGTCAGCGCCGCCTCGCCGGAGCCCAGTACGGCGTCGGCCAGGGCCCGCTTGGCCTCCAGCATCTCGGCGATGCGGTCCTCCACGGTGCCCTCGGCGATGATCCGGTGGACCTGGACGGGCTGGGTCTGGCCGATCCGGTAGGCGCGGTCGGTGGCCTGCTCCTCGACGGCCGGGTTCCACCAGCGGTCGAAGTGGACGACATGGCCGGCGCGGGTGAGGTTGAGCCCGGTGCCCGCGGCCTTCAAGGAGAGCAGGAACACCGGGACTTCGCCCGCCTGGAAGCGGTCGACGAGCTCCTCGCGGCGCGGCACCGGCGTCCCGCCGTGCAGCAGCTGGTGGGAGATCCCGCGGGCCGTGAGGTGCCGCTCGATGAGCCGGGCCATCGTCACATACTGGGTGAAGACCAGCACCGAGCCGCCCTCGGCCAGGATCGTGTCCAACAGCTCGTCCAGCAGCGCGAGTTTGCCCGAGCGGTGCGCGATCCGGGGCTCCGCCTCCTTCAGGTACTGGGCCGGGTGGTTGCAGATCTGCTTGAGCGAGGCCAGCAGCTTCATGATCATGCCGCGCCGCTCGATGCCCTCGCTCGACTCGATCACGGCCATCGCCTCATCCACCGCCGCCTGGTACAGCGAGGCCTGCTCACGGGTCAGGGAGACCGGATGGTCCGTCTCCGTCTTCGGCGGCAGCTCGGGCGCGATGCCGGGGTCGGACTTCTTGCGGCGCAGCAGGAACGGGCGGACGAGCGCCGCGAGCCGGGCCACGGCCGCCTCGTTGCCGCCGTCCTCCTCCTGCTGGTGCTCCACCGGACGGGCATGGCGGGCCCGGAACGCGGTGAGCGGCCCCAGCAGCCCCGGCGTCGTCCAGTCGAGCAGCGCCCACAGCTCGGAGAGGTTGTTCTCCACCGGGGTGCCCGTCAGCGCCACCCGGGCGGGCGCCGGGATGGTGCGCAGCGCCTTGGCCGTCGCCGAATGCGGGTTCTTGACGTGCTGGGCCTCATCGGCGACGACCATGCCCCAGCTCTGCCCGGCGAGCAGGGGGGCGCTGGCGCGCATCGTCCCGTAGGTGGTGAGGACGAAGCCCCCGGCGAGGTCCTCGAGGTGGCGACTGCCGCCGTGGAAGCGGCGCACGGGCGTGCCCGGGGCGAACTTCTCGATCTCCCGCTGCCAGTTGCCCAGCAGGGACGCGGGGCAGACGACGAGCGTCGGCTCGGGCCGGTCGCGGTGCAGGTGCAGCGCGATCAGGGTGACGGTCTTGCCCAGCCCCATGTCGTCGGCGAGGCAGCCGCCGAGGCCCAGCGAGGTCATCAGGTCCAGCCAGGCCAGGCCGCGGGCCTGGTAGTCGCGCAGGGTGGCCTTGAGCGCGGCCGGCTGCGGCAGCGCGGGCAGCTCCCCCGTCAGCCGCTCCCGCAGGGCGGCCAGCGCCCCCACCGGAACGGCCTCCACGGGCTGCCCGTCGACCTCGGCCGTCCCCGACAGGACGGTCGCGAGCGCGTCCACCGGGTCCAGCAGGCCGAGCTCCCGCTTGCGTGCCTTGCGCACCAGCTCGGGATCCACCCGCACCCACTGGTCGCGCAGCCGCACCACCGGCCGGTGGGCCTGCGCGAGGGCGTCCATCTCCCCCGGGGTGAGCCGGTCCCCGCCCAGCGCCAGCTCCCAGGAGAAGGCGAAGAGGTGCCCGGCGTCGAAGAAAGCGGTGCCGTCGGTCGCGGATCCGGGCGCGGTGGACCGTACGACGGCGGTCGCGGACAGCGTACGGGCCAGCTCGCGCGGCCAGTGGACCAGGACTCCCGCGGCCGCCAGCCGGTTCGCGGCGGTGCCCAGCAGGTCTTCGAGCTCCGGGTCCGACAGGGCCAGCGCGTCGGGCACCGGCTGGTCGAGCAGGCGCAGCAGGGGCGGCCACGCCCGCGCGGCCCGGCGCAGCGCGAGCACGGCGTCGATCCGCGCCCGGGGGCCGAATCCGGCGGCGGACGTGCCCGCCCACAGGTGTCCGGCATCGGTGACCAGGGTCGGGTCGGCGAGGCTGTGCACCTGGACCACGGCGGCCCCGGCGCGCCGTACGTCCTCGGCTTCCGCCTCGTCGAAGAGGCGGAAGGAGGACAGGTCGAGGCGCAGCGAGATCCCGACGCCGGTGTCCGCTCCGGCGGCGACCTGCGCGGCCCAGTCCCGTATCCGGGGTACGTGCTGCGGCTCCCGGGCGGCGAACGGCCGGCCCGCGGCCACGGCGGCGGCCGGGGTGCGGGGCAGGCTGTCGGCGACGGCGTCGAGGAACGCGCGGACCAGCGCTTCCGGTTCGGGCAGGTGCAGCGGGCGGCGGCCGGCGAGGGGCGTCGCGTACCCCTCGTGGGGCAGCGCGGCCGCGACCGCGCGCAGGTGGCCGACATCGTCGGCATCGAGCGGCCCGGCGCGCCAGGCGTCGACGCCCTCGGGGGTGAGCCCGGGGAGCAGGCGGCCGCGGGCGACCAGGGTGAGCGCCTGCACGGCGGCGGTGCCCCAGGCACGGGTGGCCGGGTGTGCGGCGGGGCTGCGGGACGCCCGGGCGAGCAGGGGCAGGGCGGCGGTGACGGAGAGGGCCACGGCGGGCACGGTCCGGCTGCGGACCCCGTCGCCGTGCGGGCGGACCACGGTGAGCGTCGTCGGTGCACCCGCCTCGGGCAGGGCGTCCCCGTCGGGCGCCCAGAACACGACGCGCCCCTCGCGGGGGACCGCGGCGGGCAGGAAGACCGCGGCGTGGCGCAGCAGTGCCTGCGGTGTCATGGCTGTCAAGCCCCCGCCCCCTCCCCCGGTCGCTGCGGTCGCTGCGGATGTCCTGTGCACCGAGTCTAGGTGCGGCCGCTGACAACACCCCCTGACCTGGGGATACCGCCCGACCGCCGGTCAGCGGGCCCAGCGGCCCTGCTCCGTGGCGAAGCCGTACGCGGGACGGCCCGTGGCCGCGCTGGTGCGCAGCGGCCGGCCGTTGTCGTCGATGCGCAGGGTGCCGGTGCCGGACGGCGCGGTCCAGCGCAGGTCCAGCGACCAGTCGCAGTCGCACCCCGTGGTGGCGGCCTCCACGCGCAGGACGACCGGCTCCGCCGCCGAGACGCGCATCGGGAAGGCCGGGGCCGGGATGACGCGGCCGGTCTCGCCCCCGCTGTCGTTGCCCGCCACCGGCCGCAGCACGGGCCGCGGCGCGTCCAGGTTCACCGTGAACGCGGCCGGGGTGAGCGCCCCGCCGCAGCCCTGGGACATCTGGTAGACGTTCCAGGCCGGCGGGGTGCGCCTGGCCGCCACCCGTACCTCCAGGTCCTCCAGGACCACGCTGCCGGTGCCCGTACCGTGCAGGGTGACCTCCACGATCTGCGTCCCGGCGTGCACGGCCCGCTGCGCCGAGGCCCAGGCCGGAGCGTCCGCCTCCACGGGCGGCGGGGGCACGGAGCCGGGACCCGGCTCGGCCAGGTAGGCGTGGTCACAGCCGTGGGCCCACACGTGCGACCGCACCGCCGCGGTGACCGCCGTCGGCGTGGGCGTCGGCGAGGCGGCCGTCGAGGGGCCGGCGGACCGGGACAGGGCACTGCTCCCCGCGCTCGCCGGACCAGGACCCGGAACCGGGCCTGCGCCCGCGCCCGGCGCCCCGCGGTCCGGCAGCGACGCCGCCAGCACCGCCACGGCCACCGCCGTCACCCCGCCGGCCAGCACGGCGACCGCCCGCCGCCGGTACCAGGGCCGCCGCCCACCACCCGCCCGCGACTCCGGCCCTGCCCCGGATCCCGGACCGGAACCCGAACCTGAACCCGGCTCCGCCCCCGAACCCGACACCGCCCCCGAACCAGTCCCCGACGCCGAGCCCGCCCGAGAACCCACCTCCACCCCCGACACCGAGCCCGCACCCGCACCCGCACCCGGCACCGGCCCCGGCCCCGGCCCCGCGCCCGGACTACCCCCCGAACCGGTCCCGGAACCCGACCCCGCGCCCGCCCCCGGCCCCGCGCCCGGACTTCGCCCCGAACCCGAGCCTGACCCCGCGCCCGCGCCCGGCTCCGCACCCGACCCCGCGCCCGGACTACCCCCCGAACCGGTCCCGGAACCCGACCCCGCGCCCGCCCCCGAGCCCGCGCCCGGACTTCGCCCCGAACCCGAGCCTGACCCCGCGCCCGCGCCCGGCTCCGCGCCCGGCTCCGCACCCGACCCCGGCCCCGCGCCCGGCCTACGCCCCGAACCCGAGCCCGCGCCCGGCTCCGCGCCCGTCTCCGGCCCCGCGCCCGGACTACCCCCCGACCCGGTCCCGGAACCCGACCCCGACCCCGCGCCCGACCCCGCCCCGTACCCCGCCCCCCGTTGCGCCCCTGCTCCGCCCCCGGCCGACCCCGCCTCCCGTCCCGGCGCACGGGCCGCCTCCCGCCTGCGGGCGTCCGCCAGGAGCCAGGCGCGGTGCAGGTCCACCGCCTCCCCCTGCGAGGCTCCGCAGGCCCGCGCGAAGCGGTCCACCGCCGCGAACTCCGTCGGTACGGCCTCCCCGTTGCAGTAGCGGTGCAGGGTCGACGTACTCGTGTGCAGCTTGCGCGCCAGCGCCCCGTAACTGAGCCCCGCGCGTTCCTTCAGCTCCCGCATCAGCCGCGCGAACGTCTCCGCCTCGCCCGACCGTTCCACCCCGCCCACGGCGTTCCCCCGTCCCGTGACTCCGTTCCATGCAGGGGGTGTTCCCCCAGGTGACAGCACGTACGGCCATTCCAGTGTCCCGAATGTGCCGCAATCCGTCGCCCGACACCCCGGCCCGGGGGAAGCCTGTTCACGCACGGCACCGCATTCACGCACGGCACCGCACCACCGCACCGCTACACCGAAGGAAACGGGGAGAACCGACCATGTTCCGACGCACCGCCACCAGCACCGCCTTCGCAGCCCTCGCGGCAGCCGCCGCGCTCGCCCTGACCGCATCGACCACTGCCACGGCCGCCACCGCGCCCGGGTTCATCAACGGCACCGACCTGCCGCCGCACCCCACCTCGCCCTGGTACGCCGGCCAGGTCACCCAGGGCCTCCCCGAGTTCGCCCCGTTCTGCCTGGACGGGGTGCTTCCGGCGCAGGGCAGCTGGCACCGCACGTTCGGCACGGAGTTCGACACCGGCGCCGTGCAGATCTCCGTACGCGCCGCCTCCGCCACGGCCGCCGCGAAGCTGGCCGGCACGTTGGAGCGCAAGGTCGCCGCCTGCGCCGCCGACTGGCTGCGGGCGACCCCGGGCGGCACGGCCTCCTGGGAGGACTACGGCAAGCTGCCCGTCGAGGAGGGGGCGCACCTGTACGGGGTGCACACCTCGATCCCCGAATCGGAGCCGGGCGTGCACCTCTACGGCATCGGACGCGACGGTTCCACGGTGACCGTCGTGAAGTGGGGCCAGATGGGCAACCTGTCCCACGCGCCCGTCGCCGACTTCAAGAAGACGACCACCAGGGCCGTGAACAAGCTCAACCCGTGACCGGCACCGCGCGGCCCGTGACCGGGCCGCGCGCCGTCCGGAGTGGGACCATGGACATGAGGCGATGACCATGCGTTCCGGGAACGAGCCGGTGACCGCCCGCAGTCCGCTGCGGCTGCGGTTCTGGCTGAGTCTGTGGGGGCTGATCTGGGCCGCCGCCGGGACGGCCGCGTTCTCGCTGGCGGGCCGTCCCGGATGGGCGGCGGCCTGCGGGGTCGTCGCGCTGCTGGCGGCCGTGGACCTGGCGGTGGTCGTGCACCGCATCCACCAGGGCCCGCACTACCAGCCCGGCCCCGGCGTCCCCCCGTACGAGCCCCCGCGGCGCGGACGGTGACGGCCGCCGCTACTGCTCGAAGCGGGCCGCCTCCAGGTATTCCGGCTGCGGGTCGAGGGCGGCGGCCAGCCGGAAGTGCTTGCGCGCCTGCTCGGGCCGGCCGGAGCGCTGGTGGGTGCGGGCCAGCGCGAAGTGGGCGAAGGCGTTGTCCGGCTCCCGCTCCAGCACCAGCTCGAACTCCAGCTGTGCCGGTCGCAGTTGGGCGGCGGCGAAGAAGGCACGGGCGCGCAGCAGCCGGGCCGCCGTGTTCTCGGGGTGGGCGGCTATGACCGAGTCGAGCAGTTTCACCGCGCCCCGCGGGTCGCGTGCGGCGAGCAGCTGCTCGGCGGCCCGGTAGTCGATGACGTGTGTCTCCGGGCTCGCCGACGAGGGCGAGGAGGACGAGGACTGCGGTGTGGTGTCGGACACGATCGGTTCCTTCCCTCTACGGGCGCGTTCAACGCCCCGCGCCGCTCCCGCTATTCCGCCGGCCGCTCCCCGCTGTTCCGTCGGGCCGGACCGGCTATTACGCCGGCGGCCGCCTGCGCCGCACGCTCGGTGAGCTCCGCCCACACCTTGCGCACCTGCGGCTCCAGCGCCTCCAGCGGCCCGTCGTTGTCGATCACCAGGTTCGCCACGGCGAGCCGCTGCTCGCGCGTGGCCTGCGCGGCCATCCTGGCCCGCGCCTCTTCCTCGGCCATCCCGCGCAGCTCGGTCAGCCGCGCCAGCTGCGTCTGCGGTGTCGCGTCGACCACGACCACCAGGTCGTACAGCGGTGCCAGGCCGTTCTCCGTGAGCAGCGGTACGTCGTGCACCACGATCGCGTCGGCCCCCGCGGCGGCCTCCAGCTCGGCGGAGCGGGCCCCGACCAGCGGGTGCACGATCGCGTTCAGGGTCTGGAGCTTCGCCGGGTCGGCGAAGACCACGGAGCCCAGCTTCGGCCGGTCCAGGGCCCCCTCCGGGGTCAGCACCGTCTCCCCGAAGGCCGCCACGACGGCCGCGAGCCCCGGCGTACCGGGCTCGACGACCTCCCGCGCGATCCGGTCGGCATCCACGATGACCGCCCCGTACCCCGCCAGCAGCCGCGAGACCTCGCTCTTGCCGGCGCCGATTCCGCCCGTCAACCCCACCTTCAGCATGGTGCTCAGCCTAGACCGCGCCCCTGCCGCCCCCACAGCCCCCCGGTGTCAGTTCTCGCCCTCGCGCTCCGCGAGGAATCGCTCGAACTCGCGCCCGATCTCGTCCGCCGACGGGATCTCCGCGGGCTCGGCGATCATGTTCCCCCGGGTCTCGGCGCCGGCGGCCGCGTCGTACTGGTGCTCCAGGCCCTGGACCAGGCTGACCAGCTCCTCGTCGCCCTCGCGGATCTGCCGGTCGATCTCCGTCTGCGTGCGGTGCGCCTCCGTACGCAGGGCGTGCGCGACGGCGGGCAGGACCAGCCCGGTGGCCGCGGTGATCGCCTCCAGCACCGTCAGCGCCGCGTCCGGATACGGGGAGCGGGCGACGTAGTGCGGTACGTGCGCGGCGACGCCCAGCACGTCGTGCCCGGCCTGGGCGAGGCGGAACTCGACGAGCGACTCCGCGCTGCCCGGCACCTGCGCCTCGTCGAAGGGGCTGCGGTGGCCCGGCATGAGGTCGGTCCGGTTGCCGTGGGGGGTGATGCCGACGGGCCGGGTGTGCGGGACGCCCATGGGGATGCCGTGGAAGTTGACCGAGAGCCGGACGCCGAGGCGCTCGACGATCTGCCGGACGGCCACGGTGAAGCGCTCCCACTCCACGTCCGGCTCGGGGCCGGACAGCAGCAGGAAGGGGGCTCCGGTGGCGTCCTGGACCAGCCGGACCTCCAGCCGGGGCTCCTCGAACTCCGTCCAGTGGTCGCGCTGGAAGGTCAGCAGCGGGCGGCGGGCCCGGTAGTCCACCAGCCGGTCCGCGTCGAAGCGCGCCACCACCTGGTGGGGCAGGGTGTCCAGGAGCCGCTCGACGATCTGCTCCCCGGCCTCACCCGCGTCGATGTACCCCTCGAAGTGGTACAGCATGACCAGCCCGGCCGAGTCCTGGGCGAGCGCCAGGTCGGCCACCGCCAGGCCCTTGGCGTCCCATTCGTACAAGCCCTGTGGATCAAGCACCGTCACCACTCCTCCCTCGCTGCGTTCCCTGGAAGAACGTCCAAGGAGGCCGCACCATTCCCCAGTTGGCCGGGTTCACGCGAACGCAACGGATCAAGGTGCCGGGGTACCGACGCGACAAGGCCCGCCCCCCCGAAGGGGACGGGCCTTGTCGTTCAGCTCAACCAGCTCGGCTCACGCCCGGAGGCGTGGTGCGCGCTGCGATCAGCTCTGGCCGCCGGCCAGCTTCTCGCGGAGCGCGGCCAGGGCCTCGTCCGAGGCCAGGGCGCCGGAGGTCTCGTCCGACTCCGAGGAGTACGAACCACCCGAGATGCCCGCACCGGCGTTGCCACCGGCGGCCGGGGCGGCAGCACCCTCGGCAGCGGCGGCCTCGTCGGCCTCGCGGCTCTTGATGACCTGCGCCTGGTGCTGCTCGAAGCGCTGCTGCGCCTCGGCGTACTGGGTCTCCCAGGCCTCGCGCTGCTTGTCGAAGCCCTCGAGCCAGTCGTTGGTCTCGGGGTCGAAGCCCTCGGGGTAGATGTAGTTGCCCTGGTCGTCGTACGACGCGGCCATGCCGTACAGGGTCGGGTCGAACTCGACCGACGCCGGGTCGGCACCGAAGGACTCGTTGGCCTGCTTCAGCGACAGCGAGATCCGGCGACGCTCGAGGTCGATGTCGATGACCTTGACGAAGATCTCGTCGTTGACCTGGACGACCTGCTCCGGGATCTCCACGTGGCGCTCGGCCAGCTCGGAGATGTGGACCAGACCCTCGATGCCCTCGTCCACGCGGACGAACGCACCGAACGGAACCAGCTTGGTGACCTTACCCGGGACGACCTGACCGATCTGGTGGGTCCGGGCGAACTGCTGCCACGGGTCTTCCTGCGTCGCCTTCAGCGACAGGGAGACGCGCTCGCGGTCCATGTCGACGTCGAGGACCTCGACGGTGACTTCCTGGCCGACCTCGACAACCTCGGACGGGTGGTCGATGTGCTTCCAGGACAGCTCGGAGACGTGGACGAGACCGTCGACGCCGCCCAGGTCCACGAAGGCACCGAAGTTGACGATCGAGGAAACGACGCCGGAGCGGACCTGACCCTTCTGCAGGGTGGTGAGGAACGTCTGGCGGACCTCGGACTGGGTCTGCTCCAGCCAGGCGCGGCGGGACAGGACCACGTTGTTGCGGTTCTTGTCCAGCTCGATGATCTTCGCCTCGAGCTCCTTGCCCACGTAGGGCTGGAGGTCGCGGACACGACGCATCTCGACGAGAGAGGCCGGCAGGAAGCCGCGGAGGCCGATGTCGAGGATGAGACCACCCTTGACGACCTCGATGACGGTACCGGTGACGATGCCGTCTTCTTCCTTGATCTTCTCGATCGTGCCCCAGGCACGCTCGTACTGAGCGCGCTTCTTGGACAGGATCAGACGGCCTTCCTTGTCCTCCTTCTGGAGAACCAGGGCCTCGATCTCGTCGCCGACCTTGACGACCTCGTTCGGGTCGACGTCGTGCTTGATCGAGAGCTCGCGGCTCGGGATCACGCCTTCGGTCTTGTAACCGATGTCGAGCAGGACCTCGTCCCGGTCGACCTTCACGATGACGCCGTCGACGATGTCGCCGTCGTTGAAGTACTTGATCGTCTCGTCGATCGCGGCGAGGAAGGCTTCCTCGTTACCGATGTCGTTGACCGCTACCTGCGGAGTGGTAGAGGTGGTCTCGGTGCTGCTCGTCATGTGGGAAAGGGCTCCGGTTACGGACAGAAAGTCGTAGGTACTGCTACGCCGGGAGCCCTTATCGGCATCTGCCGACAGCCGGACAGCCAAGGAGACCCCCATTCCGCGAAGAGCGGCGGGGCCCCGAAAACCGAGGGGACATCAACAGATGCAAGCGCAGCCTGCTAGGTCTGAGGAGCACAGGCTCGCAGCGCAACTTGTAGCATACGGGGGCAGCCGGACACGGTCAATGCGCGAAGGCGGACACCCCCGGCGGATCGCCTCACAAGCGGCACAATTCGTGGGCGGAGAGGCGCTGATGACGCTTCCCCGTCACTTTCCACGGCGAGCCACGGACGGCCGCGGGCAACCACGGACATCCACAGACATTCGCAGACTACGACGACGGGCCCCATGAACCAAGAGGACTACGCCCCCGAAGACGCGTACGACGCCGATCCGCGGTCCGGCGGCGTCTCCGACGACGCCGAGGCCACCCGGCGTGACGCGGGGGAAGCGGAGAGCAGCCGGGCCAGCCGCGGCTGGTGGGACCGCAACGCCGACGAGTACCAGAGCGAACACGGCGCCTTCCTCGGCGACGACCGCTTCGTCTGGGGACCCGAGGGACTCGACGAGGCGGACGCGGCCCTCCTCGGCCCCGCCTCCTCCCTCAAGGGCAAGGACGTCCTGGAGATCGGCGCCGGCGCCGCCCAGTGCTCGCGCTGGCTCGCCGCCCGGGGCGCCCGCCCGGTCGCCCTCGACCTCTCCCACCGCCAGCTCCAGCACGCCCTGCGCATCGGCGGGGACGTACCCCTGGTGGAGGCCGACGCGGGACGGCTGCCCTTCCGCGACGCCTCCTTCGACCTGGCCTGCTCCGCCTACGGCGCCGTCCCCTTCGTCGCCGACCCGGTGAACGTGATGCGCGAGGTGCGCCGCGTCCTGCGCCCCGGCGGCCGCTGGGTCTTCTCCGTCACCCACCCCATCCGCTGGGCCTTCCCCGACGAGCCCGGCCCCGAGGGGCTGTCCGTCTCCGCGTCCTACTTCGACCGCACCCCGTACGTGGAGCAGGACGAGCAGGGCCGCGCCGTGTACGTCGAGCACCACCGCACGATCGGCGACCGGGTCCGCGACGTGGTGGCGGGCGGCTTCCGCCTGGTCGACCTGGTCGAGCCGGAGTGGCCGGAGTGGAACAGCCAGGAGTGGGGCGGCTGGTCCCCGCTGCGCGGCAACCTGATCCCGGGCACCGCGGTCTTCGTGTGCGAGAGGGACTGATCCCTTGATCCGCCGCTCCGCCCTCGACGCCCTTCCCGTACGGGAGGCCGTGCCCGCGCTCGTCTCGGCGCTGGACGGCCACGGCACGGCCGTGCTCTGCGCCCCGCCCGGCACCGGCAAGACCACGCTAGTGCCGCTGGTGCTGGCGGGGCTGGTGGGCGGCGGGCCCCGGCGGCGGGTCGTGGTCGCCGAACCGCGCCGGATCGCCGCCCGCGCGGCGGCACGGCGGATGGCATGGCTGCTGGGCGAGCGGGTGGGCGGCTCCGTGGGCTTCACGGTGCGCGGGGAACGGGTGTCGGGCCCCTCGACGGTGGTGGAGGTGGTCACCACCGGCGTGCTGCTCCAGCGGCTCCAGCGGGACCAGGAGCTGTCCGGCGTGGACCTGGTGGTCCTGGACGAGTGCCACGAGCGGCACCTGGACGCCGACACCGTCGCCGCCTTCCTCCTGGACGTACGGGAAACCCTGCGCCCGGAGCTGCGGCTGGTGGCGGCTTCGGCGACGACCGACGCGTCGGGCTGGTCCCGGCTGCTGGGGGACGCGCCGGTGGTGGAGGCCGCGGGGATCTCCCACCCGGTGGAGACCGTGTGGGCGCCGCCGGCCCGGCCGGTGAAGCCCCCGCACGGCATGCGGGTGGATCCGGCGCAGCTGGCGCACGTGGCCTCGGTGGTGCGGCGGGCGCTGGCGGAACGTTCCGGCGACGTCCTGTGCTTCCTGCCCGGCGTCGGGGAGATCGCCCGGGTCGCCGGGCAGCTGGGCGGTGTGGACGCGGAGGTCCTCCAGGTCCACGGGCGGGCGGCGGCCGCGGTCCAGGACGCGGCGCTGACGGCGTCGGACCACCGCCGGGTGATCCTGGCGACGGCGGTCGCGGAGTCCAGCCTGACCGTGCCCGGGGTGCGCGTGGTGGTGGACTCCGGACTGGCCCGCGAACCCCGGGTGGACCATGCGCGCGGGCTGGGCGCGCTGGCGACCGTACGGGCCTCGCGCGCGGCCGGACGCCAGCGGGCGGGCCGGGCCGGGCGTGAGGCGCCGGGTGCGGTGTACCGCTGCTGGACGGAGGCGGAGGACAGCCGCCTGCCCGCCTTCCCGGCGCCGGAGATCCGCATCGCGGACCTGGCGCAGTTCGCGTTGCAGGCGGCCTGCTGGGGCGATCCGGACGCGTCCGGCCTGGCACTGCTGGACCCGCCGCCGGCCGGGGCGATGGCCGCGGCGCGGGAGGTGCTGGTGGCCGTCGGCGCCGTGGACGCGGCGGGGCGGCCGACGCCGCGGGGCCTGCGGATGGCCCGGCTGGGGCTGCATCCTCGGCTGGCGCGGGCGCTGCTGGACGGTGCCGCGGCCGTCGGGGCACGGCGGGCGGCGGAGGTGGTGGCCCTGCTGAGCGAGGAGCCGCCGCGGGAGTATGGCGACGACCTGGCGGCCGTGTGGCGTGCCGCCCGGCGGGGGTCGGACGCGTACGCCTCGCGGTGGCGGGCCGAGGTCCGGCGCCTGGAGCGTGCCGTCGGGGCCCCTGCGGAGCTCTCCCCCACCCCGCCCCTTCCCGAAACCGGGGCTCCGCCCCGGACCCCTTCGGGGGCTCCGCCCCCGGACCCTCCCCCAGCCACCGCTGGGGGTACCCCCAGCGCCTCAAACTCCCCCAGACTCCGTCCGGGGGTACCCCCAGGCG